>SUWL01000013.1 GCA_015061495.1 Lentisphaerota bacterium | reverse complement strand
GTTTACGAACTTGCCAAAGGCGCGGCGAACTTCAACGGTTATGTTACCATTACCAACGGTTCAAAGAACTTCGGCAAAGTGAACGTTTCCGGCAGCATGACTTACGGCGGCAAAACTTACCGTCTGCAAAAGAGCAACGGCAATCTTACTTTGGCAATTACCCAGGCGACCAATGCCGCCGCACCGTGGGATGCGGTCGCCGGAACTTCCGCTGAAATCGCTATGCCGGAAAGTACTTCCGGATGCCTCTTTGAAGAGAGCGCTTCCGCGCCATCTCCGTTGGATGATACGCTCTTTGCCGACAGCAACACCGCCGATCTTACAATCTGGCAAACCATGCCGGAATCCTCCATCGGCGTAAGCACACTTACTGAAAGCACCCAAAACATCAACACCAAATTTGAGCTGCTCGCGTAAAATACATCAAAAAACGCCGCAGGCTGTCCGGATACCGGACAGCCTGCGTTTTCTTATGCTTGTTCAACCATCTGCCGATGCAGACGCTTTAATGCCTGATTCTGAATTTGCCGAACTCTCTCGCTGGTGCAATGAAGCAATGAGCCGACATCTTCCAATGTCATTATTGGAGAACCGTCCATACCGAAACGCAACTTCAACACCTGTTTTTCTTTGGCAGGCAATCCGTCAAGTAAAACTAATAATTGCTCAACATCTTCAAGTTGAATCAGTTTCTTATCCGGTGTTTCACTGCTCTCATCAGCAAAAAAATCCTGCAATTCAACTCCATCAGAGTCATCTGATCCAATTATCTCGTTAAGCGATTGCATGTCGACCTGGCGGGTATCCCGCAAACGCTCAACTGTCACTAACGAAACCTTGGCATCTGCAGCGACCTCTTCATTGGTGGGCTCACGCCCCTTTTCCAATTTGAGTTTTCTTACAGAACGCTTGATTCTCCGGGAATTAAGTTGTGTCCCGACCGGCACCCGGATCGTCAACGTCTGTTCAGCCAATGCCTGCCGGATCGCCTGTTTGATCCACCAGGCACTGTAAGTGCTGAATTTCGCCCCCAGATCCGGATTAAAACGGTGCGCGGCAATCACCAGTCCGCGATTGCCCTCGGACACCAGATCATCCCACGGCAACCCTCTGCCGAGAAAATCATTGGCGATCTTTAAGACCAGCCGCATATTATCCCGAATCAGGGCTTCCGCTTCCGGATTGCGATGACAATTCTCCTCTTTTTCCATCGCGATTCTCCTCTTCTTTGTTTTCCGGATTAAGTTCCCCCCGCATCACCTTATATTTATACAGCGGGGGGATAACCTCTTTGCCGGATTAAACGCGGTCAAGCGTCTTTTTGTAGTTGCTCAACAGCGCATCCAACTCAAGTTCGCAACCGGCTCCTCTTCCGGTTACCTTGAGATACTTGTCTGCAGTAACTGTACCAATGGCAGCGAACGGGACACCGGCGAAAATCGCCTCAAACGCCGCACGGTTCTTTTCCGGAACAGTCGCAATAAAACGGCTGTTGGATTCAGAGAACCACGCTTCCAGAGCAGAACAATTTTCGCAGGGGATCTTGTCAAGATCGATATCCATGCCCAAACGTCCCGCCATTGCACTTTTCACCAGTGCAATACCGATACCACCCAATGCCGGAGTGATCAGAGAATTGACCAATTCAGCCTTGGTCGCCTGACTGACCCGATTGCAGATATCGATTGATTTATCCGCATCCACCTGCGGCACATTGTTGCCGGTAAAGCCCAACATATTGAAATATTCAGAACCACCGAGTTCCGGTTTGGTCATTCCGATCACATAGACCGTGTCTCCAGCCTGCTTGGTATCAAAGGAAACGGCCCGGGAAATATCATCCAAACGGGAAATCACACTGAACAGCAATGACGGGGGAATGGAAATCTTACGACCACCGCGGGTCGAGTCATTTTTCATGGAATCCTTACCGGAAATACAGGGGACCAGATATTTTCTGGTATAATCATAAATCGCCTGATTGGCACGCACCAGCTGGGCAAGTTTGTATTCCCCGTCAGGAGTTTTTTCGCTCTTGACCGGATCTGGCCAGCAGAAGTTATCCAAACCGGCAATCATTTTCAAATCACCGCCGACAGCGATGACCCGGCGCACTGCCAAGTCAATACAACTTGCCGCCATATGATAGGTGTCGATATCGCTGTAACGCGGCAAAATCGCGGATGCCAGAATCACACCATCTTTGCTCAACGGTTCCACCATCGTCACGGTCGCATCCGCCGCAACGTCACGTCCGCGTCCGGCAAAAGGTTTCAGCACGCTCAAACCTTTGACCTCATGGTCATACTGGCGGGCTTTGTACTCATCAGAACAGATATTCAACGCACCGATCAATTCCATGGTATCCTTGCCGAGATCCCGTCCGGCGAGTTCCGGTTCGGGAAATTCCGGAGATTTCCACGTAGCCTTAAGGTGCATTTTGGGCAAACCGTCATGCATGAATTCGATGTCGATATAAGCAACAGTTTTACCATTATAAAGCATGTGGAATTTGCCGTTGTCGGTGAATTCGCCAAGTACGGAAACTTCGACATCACGCTCCTTGGCAAGCTGTTTGAATTCATCGATTTTTTCCGGCGGTACCGCAAAACTCATACGCTCCTGCGCTTCGGAAACCAGAATCTCCCACGGCTGCATACCGGCATATTTCAACGGGGCTTTTGCCAAATCCATGCGGCAACCATTGCATTCGTCAGCCATTTCACCGACACTCGAAGACAAACCGCCGGCACCGTTATCCGTGATAAAACGGTACAAGCCGCGGTCACGGGCTTCCATGATGAAGTCTGACAATTTTTTCTGGGTAATCGGGTCACCGATCTGAACTGCCTGCACCGGAGAATCTTTATGCAGTTCCTCACTGGAGAAAGTTGCTCCGTGGATACCGTCTTTACCGATTCTGCCGCCACCCATGACGATCAGATCGCCTGGTTCAATCCGTTTGGAACTGCCGGGCACACCGTTGACGGTTTTAGGCAATTTGCCGACGGTACCGCAATACACCAACGGTTTACCGATATAACGGTCATCAAAATATTCCCAACCGTTTCCATAAGGAATACCGCTCTGGTTGCCGCCGTCGATCACGCCCTTATGAACACCGTCACGCAAGCGGCGGGGATGAAGCAAGCCTTCCGGGACGTTGCTTTCATCAGTAAAAGGAGACCCAAGACAATATCCCCAGACGTTTATCAGCAATTCTGCCCCCTGTCCGGTTCCCATCGGGTCACGGTTGACACCGACGATACCGGTCATCGCACCGCCGTAAGGATCCAATGCGGAAGGACTGTTATGAGTTTCCACTTTATAAGCGATATCACACTTGTCGTTGAAATCGATCACACCGGCATTATCTTTGAAAACCGATACCAGCCAGTCAACTTTACCTGCGATCTCTTTGGTACTGTCTTTAATAAAGGTTTTATAACAGGAATCGATGGTACGTTTTTCACCGGTTTCACTGTTCTCGTAATCGATTTCCGCGCTGAAAATCTTATGTTTGCAGTGTTCGCTCCAAGTCTGGGCGAGAACTTCCATTTCCACATCGGTAGGATTGGCATCCAAGCCGAATTCTTCACGACCGGTTGCGGTACGGAAATAATTCTGGATGGACTTCATCTCTTCCAAACTCAACGCAAGGATACCCTTTTTGCTTATTTCCACCAATTCTTCGTCAGAAACTTCCAAATTGTATTTGCGGACCTCTACCTTGTCTGAAGCATTCATATACGGCAGATTATCCGGAACGTTTTCGCTCTCTTTGCCATCCAGCACCAAAGCGCTTTGAATAAGTTCATTGGCAAGCAGTTTAAATCCGATAGTTTCTGCATCAGCCGCCGTGATTTTGCCGGAAACCAGATACTCGGTCGAGGAGAAAACATATTCATCATCCCGAAGTTTTCTGCCGAGAATATCCGCAGCTGCCGTCCGGAATGTCCGGCTCACATTGTCGGTCACTCCCGGTTTGAATCCGATACGGATCAAATAATCACATGCTTTGGCAGGGGTAAAGTTATCGGACTTGGCATCTCCGCAACGCCACATCTGCAGCACCGGATTGTAGAGCAGAGATGCAATTTTCGCCGCCTCTGCATCAGTGCAATCAGCCGCCAGAGTAAACACATCACGGGTGTAAACGTCATTAAGTTCAAGACCGCAGACAGCCTGTGCCTGCCGAATCAGAGCTTCGCCGCGGGGGTCATGCCACACCGGCAGTCCAGCAAGTTCAATCCGGAAATTTTTCATCAGAAAAAGACCTTGGGTTTGGGGTTGATATTTTTACAGAAAACTGTTCAAATGCTTCATTGCAGCGGCTGACAACTGAATCGTAGGATTTGTTGTAGCATTCCAGAAAATCTTTGCTGAAGTTTTTCACTGCATACTGACGGTAGCGGGCGATTCTAGCCCGTACCCGGTCAAAATATTCACATAATTGATCCAACAGATTGCTTTCTACAGAGGAAAGCCGCTGATTGATCCGGCTGGTACACTCTGCGTCAAATTCATTTCCGGGATCATCGGCGTACAATGCAGCGGCAGCATGCATCCGCCGCTTCAGCGCACAAAATCCATCCAACGCCGCTGCCAGTTCTGCCAAAATACCGAGATGTAAAGCTAAACGCTGCTCCCGTGCCACTGTGTCGGAGTTGTTGAACATGCCGCTTAATCTTTCAGTATTTTCATCAGCAGCAGCAAAAAGACCGTTAAGATAGGAAAATACCGTTTCCAAATCACCATTGAATCCGGTTTCAACACTGCGGATCAGAGTTTCTGCCGCATCAAGAACCGCATCCCGTCTGCCCATCAAAGGCGGCAGATTGATCTTGACCAACGCCCCAGCCCGCCGTTTACGACCCGCTGGATTCTGAAGGTCAGAATCACTCTGATTTTTTTTAATTCCCTGCCAATCGCGGTTATTCAATGATCATTCCTCAAAGAAAAAGACACTCCCGTCCCTCAAAAAAACGGGACGGGATGGATGTCGGATTTCGCTTTTCAGCCTTTGAAAGAGAAGCTGAAAGCTTTTGTGGCATTCACTGCTTCACGAATTTTGTCAATCAGCAACTCCGGCACTTCCACATTGGTGGTGATAACACTCAAAGAACGACCGCTCTTGAGATTCTGCGGAGCGCGGATATCCACGATGTTGATATTCTTCTCACCGAGAATACCGGCGATACGTCCGATAACCCCCGGTTCATCGGCATATTCCACGAACAAGTGGAAGCCATCCGGATTGAAATAAAGTTTATCGAAGTCATCCAAACGGGAAACCATCGGATTGTTTTCAGTGATCGTACCACGGGCACCGGCTTTGAAAATCTTATTTTCGCCGCCGACAAAGAGATCGATCGTCATCGCCTCGCCGTACTGCTTGGAGTTATCGACCATGCGATTGATCACATCCACTCCGGCATCAGCGAGAAACTGTTCCGCTTCTTTGGGTCCCTGCTCCACTGCAAAATCTTTGGCGATCGCCGCCACGATGGGGGGCAGCAGCCATTTGGCATATTCGGCAAGTTTGCCATAAAAACTGGTTTCGATGCGGGTGGGATTCTTGTCTTCGCCAAGATAAGCCCGGGTAAGAGCAGTCAGGACGTAAGCCAGTTTCTGGTATCCGGCATCCAGACCGTCCGGAAGAGCTTTGTTGACCACACAATTGGTGATCCCCTGCTCAAAATAGGCGATCGTCTGTTCAGCAGCACGTTTGGCGGCATTGAAGTTAGCTTCAAAAGTATTGGCACCCAAGTGCGGCATCATGATATCTGCAACATCAGCGACACTCTTTTCACCGGCGGCATCTTTCGGATAAACGTCATTGCAGTAGATGATTTTTTTCTCGGCTTTGACCGCACGCAGATCTTCTTCATTGATGATTCCGGCACGGGCGCAGTTGACCAGCATAGCGCCGGGTTTCATGATTTCAAAAAGACGGCGATTGATCATTCCGCGGGTCTCTTCATTTTCCGGAATATGCAATGTAATGCAGTCTGCTTCTGCAAAAATCCGTTCAACAGAACAGGATTCCACGCCGATTTCGGCAGCCCGGGCAGGAGAAATCATCGGATCATAACCGAGAAATTTGATATCAAATCCGCTCAAACGCTGAACGACCAGCTGTCCGATATGACCAAGACCGAGGATACCGACAGTTTTACCGGTAAGTTCGTGTCCCATGAATTTGCTTTTTTCCCACAACCCGGCACGTGTGGATGCATCAGCAGGCAGCAGGTGACGGTAAGCCGCCAGCATCAGTGCGACAACTTCTTCGGCGACCGCGTTACTGTTTGCGCCGGGGGTATTCATCACGTCCACACCTTTTTTGCGGGCGTATTTGATATCAATAGTGTTGTAACCGGCTCCGGCACGGACAACCAGTTTCAGCTGCGGAAGCGCATCGATGATCTCTTTAGTAACCTTTTCGCTGCGAACGATCAAAACTTCCGCATCAGAGTTTTTTGCGACCTGTTCCTCAATGGGGCTGGAGGCGTCAAGAATGACCTCATAACCTTTTTCAGTGAGCATATCGGCGGCGAATTTATCCAGTTTGGTCGGAATAAGAACCTTGTGCATTTCCCGTTGTCCTCCAATTTTATACCAGTTAATGCTGTTTCATAATATAATATACATCTGTCGTTTTTGCAAGTCTCTGACTTGATTTATCTGATAAGAATGTCTATATTATACTGCGAAACACTTTGCCGAAAGGACATGGACATGATAAAAATAAGTGATTTGACCGTTTTTTTAAACAAAACGCTGGATTTGCCGACCTATTCTGAAGATGTTTCCAACAATGGTCTGCAAATCGAGGGAAATGAAGAAATCAACCGGATACTGTTCGCAGTCGATGCCTGCCAGGAAGTTTTCGATATCGCGGTAGAGAAAGATTGTGATTTTATATTCGTTCATCACGGTTTGAGCTGGGGCGGCGGATTGAAACGCTGGACAGGGATCAATGCCAACCGCTTCAGAACTCTTTTTGCAAACGGGATCTCATTATATGCCGCCCATTTACCGCTGGATGCCCATGCGGTATACGGCAATAACGCAATTCTTGCCGACATGATCGATCTGCAGAACCGTCAGCCATTTTTTGAATACGACGGAGTAAATATCGGCTTTACCGGAAAACTGATCGAACCGTCTTCTCTGGGAAAAATCGCCTCCGGATTAGGAGATATCCTGGAAGTGGAACCGCTGCTGCGGGGAAATGATGAAGAGATAATAACCCGCTGTGCCATCGTTTCAGGAGGCGGAGGAGTTGATTCGGTTTTTGCGGCAGCCGCGGCAGAGTGTGAATTGCTGATCACCGGAGAAATGGAACACATCATGCATCACGTTGCCAGAGAACTCGGAATTTCCATTATTGCACTGGGACACTACGCCAGCGAAACAACCGGAGTTCTGGCAATGCAAAAACTGATTTCCGAAACTTTCGATGTTGAAACCTTGTTTGCAGAAGTACCAACCGGATTGTGAGGAGCTGCCATGGCTGCAACCACCTACTCATGCAAGATAAGCGATCTTGAAAGTGCCGCTTTAAAAAATCTGCTGGAAGCTCGCGGATGGGAGTTTTCCACCCTGCCCTACGCCCGTTATAAAGCTACCGGCAATCAAGTCAACGTGGTCGCTTATGAAAGCGGCAAGCTGGTCGTACAGGGAAAAGGAACTGAAGAGTTTGTCATTTTCACTCTTGAACCTGAAATTCTCCATACATTCACCTATTCCGGAGCAAATGAAAACCTGCCGGATCCGACCGAAACAACAATTCACGGCGGCATTGACGAAAGCGGAAAAGGTGATTTTTTCGGTCCGCTGGTCATTGCCGGAGTGATCGTCACTCCCGAAACTGCCGTAAAATTGCGGGAACTCGGCGTATGCGACTCAAAAAAAATCACTTCTTCAGAAAAAATCGTCCGGCTGGCTGCGGAAATACGGCGCATTGCCCACGGACACTATTCACAGGTTGTCCTGCCGCCGGAAACTTACAACCGGCTTTACGGTTCGATCGGCAACTTAAACCGTCTGCTGGCATGGGGACATGCCAGAGTCATTGAAAATCTCCTCGAATCATGTCCCGGATGTCCACGGATGCTTTCAGATAAATTCGGTGATGAACGACTGATCCGCAACGCCCTTATGGAACGCGGCAAACAAATCATCATGGAACAGATGGTACGCGCGGAAAGCGACGTTGCGGTTGCAGCAGCAAGTATTCTTGCCCGGGACGGTTTTCTTGCAGGTATGAAAAAACTTGCGCAAATTTCCGGCAGAGAACTTCCCAAAGGAGCTGGTCCATCGGTAAAAAGTGCCGCTGCAGAAATCTTCGCCCGGTGCGGAGAAGATATTTTCCGGAAAATCGCCAAACTCCACTTCAAAACATGGAATGAAATTTCCGGGTGCTGAAATCATGGAACTGTTGTCTCCCGCCGGTAATCTCGAAACTGCCCTCGCCGCTTTTGACGGCGGTGCCGATGCAGTTTATTGCGGACTCGGCAAATTCAACGCCCGGGAACGTGCAGAGAACTTCACCCCGGAAACTCTTGGCAAACTGTTGGAATTTGCCCGGATCAACGATAAAAAAGTTTACCTCACGCTTAATACTCTCGTCTGGGAAAATGAACTTGGTGAACTGTTTGAACAACTGCTTGAAATCGACAAACTGCGCCCCCATGCCCTGATCGTACAGGATCCCGGCGTGGCGGCAATCGTCAACCGATATTTTCCTCAAATGCCGCTGCACGCCTCGACCCAAATGGGGATACATAACTCAAGCGGCGTAAAACTGGCAGCCGGACTGGGCTTCAAACGGGTGATACTCGAGCGGCAGATATCACTGGAAGAACTGCGTTTGCTGGCAAAAAGTTCGCCGCTTGAATTGGAAGTCTTTCTGCACGGTTCTCTTTGCTGTTCGTTGTCCGGCAGATGTCTGCTGTCACACTACCTGTATGGCGAAAGCGGCAACCGGGGACGCTGCAAACAGCCGTGCCGCCGGACATTCAAACGAGGCAATGACCATCTGCACATTTTATCTCCGGCAGATCTGGCAGGAGCATCCTTGCTGGAAGAATTGAAAAAAATCGGCATTGCCTCTTTGAAAATCGAAGGTCGCCTCCGCTCACCGGATTACATCTGGAAGACCGCCCGCGCCTACCGGCTGCTGTTGGATAACCCCGGGAATGCAGATGCCGCATCAGAAGCTGCCGCCATATTCAAGAGTGTTCCCAGCCGCAGAAAATCTCAAGGATTTTATTTCAAGTCTGATTGGAAAAAACTTATCTCCCCGGCAGAATCCGGGGCATTCGGAGAATGTTCTGCTGTCGTGGAAAAAGCGATCCGTTCCGGAATAATGGTCAAAGTCATTACCGGGCTTCATCTGGGTGACCGTCTGCGGCTGATGCCGCCGGCAGGTGGAGATGGCGAAAGCTTTTCTCTGATTTCCATGGAAGACCGCAAACGGAATAAGCTCATCCGTGCCAAAGCCGGAGAAACAGTCTTTATCTCTGGCAGTTTTCGAGCTGATCCCGGTTATGAGATCCGTCGGATCGGCGAAAACGGCTTTGACTTCTCCCGGCGGGCTTCATCACTGCCGCTTTACCGGCGCGGCATTGGAATAAAGCTGAATATTTCAGAGAAGTTATGGTGCGGTTCAGTTGACGGAATAAAGATCAAATGGCAATGCCGCACCGACTTTTCAGCAGCCCGGAATCAACCATTGTCAGCCGAAAAAGTCCGGGAAGTATTCTCTGCCGGATTGCCGGACGGTTATTTTGTACATTCTGCGGATGTGCATATTGAAGGAGGTTTCTTTGTCCCCGCCGGAGAATTGAAAAATTTGCGCCGTTCTTTCTGGGACTTTTTTGCTACGGAACTGCAGCAATACGATTTTTTCAAAGATCATCCGGCAAAAATGGAAAACTTTTTTCAAGCAGCTGCTTCACCGCAAAAAGATATAAATACGCCGTTCACACTATCGGACGACCATCTGGTGATTCCGCCTTTTATTCCGGAAGATGCACTGCCGTTATGGAAGCAAAAAATATCTGCCGCATTCAACAGCGGCACGAAAGATTTTGTCGTAACGCACTGGCACGGTTTTGAATTATTGAAAAAATTAACGGGTATCCGCATTTTGGTACGTTACCCGTTTCATCTGTCCAATCAATTTGCCGTAAAACTGGCACAATCGCTCGGAGCCGATGCCGGTGAATCCTCACCGGAAATGCCGGAATCCTCCCGGCAACTGCTCCAACAACGCTCGCCTCTGCCGCTGCTCATGCCAACGGCATCATATCCGTTACTGGCAAGCCGTCTGCCGCTTATCCCTGGGAACTGCAGCTGCGGAGGAAAAAACTTCAAAATCATCCGGGATGCTGAAATTTCCCTGCTGCTGCCGGTCGTTGATTAGCAGAAATCACATTCCCATCAGGCGTTTGAAGTTGCCGCCCATAACCAATGCCATATCTTCTTTGCTCAAGCGGGAAAAAAGGGCGCCGTAAAGATTCATGCCCACACTGCATGTAGGCATATCTGATCCGAAAAGGATCTTTTCTGCCCCGCAGGTTTCTACGGCATAGCGCAACATATCCCAGCGGAAAAGCCCGGTTCCGGAAATATCCATGTACATATTATCATGTTCCGCAACAAATTGGAAACGCTTTTTAGCGTTCCACTCACCGAAAGGTTCACCGGGATGAGCGATAATAAGCGGCAGTTCTCTGACATTTTCAGCCAGAAATTCCGCTTCCTCGACCGTCACATGGTGCAAGCTGGCGACCATGCCTGATTTGTGCATTTCATTAAACAAAGTGAGCATTCCCGGAGTATCAAAATTTCCGGTCCCGAGATAATATGGCACTAATTCACCGACCAGTCTGACTCCTTCGGCTTTCATTGCTTCCAGCTCCCGGCAGGACTCTTCCACAAATTTCCCATGAACATGGATACCGGGGATATAATGCGGGAAACGGTCCCGTAAACGCAAAGCAGTACGGTTCAAATGCCGGATCCACTTGAAATCATCCGGATCACTGCGCCCGACAACCGAACCGGCATACATATCCACTCCGGCACGGCGCATTTCCGCATCAAACTCGTCCATACTTTTCAATGATCCATAAGGACTGATGCTGTGAGCCGGATCTTCAAAAGGATGCACATGCATATCGATAATTTCAAATTCTTCCGGGGAGTACATTTTTCATCTCCTTGCAATATAAAAAATGGGGGAAACTGTCCCCCATTTTTCATTCTGTTTATCAGAATCCGATTTTTTCTTCCAGGCAGGCACGGAGCTGAGAAATGTTGACCCGCTCCTGTTGCATGGTGTCACGATCACGGATCGTGACGGCATTATCCGATTCCGTATCAAAGTCAAAGGTGACACAGAAAGGTGTACCGATCTCATCCTGACGGCGATAACGCTTACCGATACTTCCGGTTTCGTCATATTCGCAGCGGAAGTAACGGTCAAGATCCTTATAGAGTTTATAGGCATTCTCTTTAAGTTTCTTACTCTGTGGCAGCACTGCGACCTGAATGGGGGCGACCAGCGCAGGCAGATGGAGAACAACCCGGATGTCTTCTTCCATACCGGCTTTCTGGGTGGAAGCAGTTTCTTCATCGTAAGCCATGCTCAATAAAGCCAGAAAAGTACGATCCAAACCGACACTGGTTTCCACACAAGTGGGCATCAGTTTACGTTGATTATCGTGATCGACATAACTCAAATCCTGACCGGAGAATTTGCTGTGCTGACTCAAATCCCAGACACCGCGATGGTGGATACCCTCCAACTCACCCCAACCGAAAGGAAATTGCACTTCAATATCCACGGCGGCTTTAGCGTAATGAGCGAGTTTTTCATGTTCGTAAATGCGCATCTTGTTTTCGGGGAAGCCGAGTTTTTCACGGTAGTATTTGATACGCTGCTCTTTCCAATACTCGAACCACTCCATACTGCCTTCGTCTTCGCAGAAAAATTCCATTTCCATCTGGGTGAATTCACGGCTGCGGAAAGTAAAGTTGCGGGGATTGATCTCATTACGGAAGGCTTTTCCGATCTGGGCGATACCAAAGGGAAGTTTCTGCCGGGCAGCAATACGCACGCTGTGGAAGTCAACGAAAATCGGCTGGCAGGTTTCAGCACGCAGATAGGCGACATGCTCATCGTCAAAAACCGGCCCGACAAAAGTTTTCATCATCAGATTGAATTCTTTGGGTTCGGTAAGATTTTTGGATTTGCAGTTGGGACAGGTTGTGGGGTCTTCCATCTGATCGACCCGGTGACGGGCTTTGCAATCCTTGCAGTCGGTCATCAAATCGCTGAATTGATCCAGGTGACCGGAAGCTTTCCACACCGTGGGATTACAAATGATAGTAGAATCGAGTCCTTCGACATTGTCACGCATTTCCACCATCTCATGCCACCAGAGATTTTCAATGGCGCGTTTCATTCTGGAACCGTAGGGACCGTAATCCCAGAATCCATTGAATCCGCCGTAAATTTCCGAACTGGGAAACACAAATCCCCGGCGTTTGCACAAACTGACGATCTTGTCCATCAACTGAAGATCTTTGCAATCATCCGACATAATATCCTCCAAAAATGTGGTTGGTTTCAAAAATATTTTATATAATATATACCATGTTCGCACAATTTACAATCTTTCCGGTTGTAAATCCTCACTTATCGTGCTATATTTCGTAAACAGTAGTAAAAATTGATAAAAGGAAGCAGCTATGGATTTCGATAAAAACAATCTTTCCGGTAAAATCGGTTCAATGCGCCAGATCGCATCTGTGCGCCGCGCAGTATTGGATGACGGCAAAGGACGGGGAATGCGCATCATTGATGTGGACAACGGCAGCGGCATCCGCTTTACCGTTTACCCTGACCGGGGAATGGATATCGGAGAAGCAAGTTTCCACGGCACCCCCATTGCATGGCTGCCCGCAGAACCGGCAGTCGCGGCAAGTTATGATCCGGCAGGGATCAACTGGCTGCGTTCATGGGGCGGCGGCATGCTGACCTCATGCGGATTGATCAATGTCGGCGGTCCCTGCGAAGCCGGCGGCGACAGCCACGGTCTGCACGGCAGACTCTCCCACATTCCCGCCACCGAGGTGAATACTGAAAGCAAATGGCTGCCGGACGGTTCTTACCGGTTGACCGTTTCCGGCAAAGTGATCCACTCCCGGGTTTTCGGAGAACAGCTGATCCTGACCCGCAAAATTTCCTGCATTGCCGGGGAAAACACCATTACTATTGAAGATTCCGTGGAAAACGCCGGTTTTGCCGAACAGCCGCTGATGCTTCTTTACCACATGAATTTCGGATGGCCGCTGGTCAATGAAAACAGTTTTCTCACTCCGGTCGATCACCCGGTTGTTCCGCAAGGCGAAGTTGCCGCCAAAGGTCTGACAAACTGGGATAAAATGGAACCGTCCACCCCCGGATTTGCTGAACAGGTCTTTTATCACGATCTGCCCGCCGATGCCGACGGAATGAGTGCCATTTCTCTGATCAATCCGGATGAAAAGATCAAACTTACCGTGAGCTGCCGCAAAGCGGAACTGCCATATATCGTCCAGTGGAAACAAATGGGCCAGGGAGAATATGTCCTGGGCATTGAACCGGGTAACTGCATACCGGAAAACCAGAACAACAACCGCGACAAAGGCATCTTGCGGACAATTGCCGCCGGAACGACGGTCAACCATAAAGTCACTGTAACTCTGGAAAGCCTCGATTGACCATGAGCGAAAATCACCAATTTTTTATCGCCGCCCTCGGATGTCCCAAAAATCTGGTGGAATCCGAATTGATTTCCGGAGCGTTCCTCGCCGCCGGAGACAGTATCTGTTTCGACCCGGATTTCGCCGATGTATATCTTATAAACACGTGTGCCTTCCTCCCGGAAGCCCGCGGAGAAGCTGCCGCCGAGTTGACCGATGCAGTGGAGTGGAAAAAAGCGAAAGCAGGACGAAAGATCGCCGTTGCCGGATGCCTGATGAATCATCCCCAGTTTCCGGAATTCAAAGAACACTTCAAAGAGGTGGATCTCTGGTGTCCGGTAAACGATACCGCCCGCTTGAGAGAACTGCTCTTTGACAACGCCGTCCCCTCACCTGCCGGAGAGGAGTGTACTTATTTGTGCGATGAAACCATGCCACGCATCCAGTTGACCCTCCCGCATGTGTCTTATCTGAAAATTTGTGACGGCTGTGATAACCGCTGCTCTTATTGTGCTATTCCGGATCTGCGGGGCAGGTTGCGTTCCAGGACAGTTGCCTCAATTCTTGCGGAAGCAAAAGTTCTCATTGGCAACGGAGTAAAAGAACTGATCGTCATCGCCCAGGATATCACCGCTTACGGGCATGATTTGAAAAACGGCGAAAATCTGGTTTCACTGTTGAAACAGTTGGACGAACTGCCCGGCAATTTCGTTATCCGCCTGCTTTATACCCATCCGGCGCATTATACCGGTGAATTGATCGAATTTCTCGGCAAATCGTCCAAAATCCTGCCGTATCTGGATATGCCTCTGCAGCACATTTCCGACCGGATACTGACGGCGATGAACCGTCATACTGACAGCAAAAACATCCGGGAATTGATCGCTAAACTGCGTAAGGCGATCCCCTCTCTCACGCTGCGGACAACTTTCATCACCGGATTACCGGGAGAGACAGAAGAGGAATTTGCCGAACTTTGTGAATTTGTCAAAGAATCCGGCTTTGAACGCATGGGCGTATTCGCCTTTGCTCCGGAACCTGGCACTCCGGCAGCGGAAATGCCGGATCAGATCCCGCTGGAGACAGCGGAAGAACGGGCGGCAGAATTGATGAAGATCCAGAGGGATATCATGAAACGCTCACAACGCAAAAAAATCGGTTCTTCCATGCGGGTATTGATCGATGCCATTGACGATGGAACCGTTTATGCCCGCGGAGCAGCTGATGCCCCGGATATTGACAATATCATAATGCTCAATGCCAGACGCAATATGAAACCCGGGACATTCATCAATGTAAAAATCGTAAAAACCGCCGGCTGTGATTTGATTGCAGAAAAAGAAAGAGATTGAACAATGAAAAAAATGCTGTTCCTGTTTACTGCATTGCTGACCGCATCTCTCTTTGCCGGAGATCCGGAATTTCACGGCAACCTTCTTGCCGCACTGGAAGAGGATAATCCGCGTATACGGGCTGGAATGATCGTGTCTGCGCTGGAATCTGCCAAAGCCGGGAAATGCGACCGGAACGCATTGAAAATCCTCTGCTATGATTTGGAAGCAGACGGTTTTGACCGCCCGCTGCTGCTGCGCCTGACAGCTCTGCTGAAAAAGAACTCCGCAGATATTGAACTTGCTTCTCTTGTTCTGTCGACCGGAGTTTACCGGAATTTCTGTCCGGATGAATTACTTGAAGCCTTTGCACAGGTTGTTTTATCAGTCAAAATCAAAGATTTGTCACCGGCGGATCAACGCGAAATGTTCCGTTTACTGGGATTGTACAATCCCCTGCTGCTTGCTGCCCGGAAATTTGAACTTGACCGTAAGATTTTCGATCATCTGCTTTCCCAGGCAAATGATCCGGAAATGCTGAAGCTGCTCTGCATCTGGTCAAAACTTTCCATGTTCAACACCACCGATACCGCTCCGGGGTACAAAGGATACAAGCAGCTTCCGGACACTGATTTCTGGAAATCCCGTCAAATCCTACTAGCAAAGATCATCGCCCAAACACCGGTAAACTCTTACGAAGATGCCGACAAAATAATTGCAGCAATGTATGCCTTGCACTTGCCGCAAACTCCGGATAAACTTCAGGAATTCCGGAAACATTTTCCCGGTAACAACTGGGAATTTTATACCAGAGAGATCGCATCGGATTTCAAGCGTCCGGATCTGGCGAATTTTGCCATCAAATCCGGAACAACATTTATTTTTGTTTGCAAAATGAAGCAATACCGGATCGCCAAACGGTGGATCAGAAGACAAAAGCGCAGTGAAAGAGCCAAATGGATGGCATGTTACCATTCATACCGCGGCGAATACAGTAAAATCATTGAAATGCTGGACAGCGAAGAAATTGCTCTCAAAGATCCGGATATTTTCCTTTTCAATGCTGTCACGAATGCCATTCATCTTACCCGCTCTCAAAAGTGGTGCAAACAACTGCTGACCGAAATCGAACGCAAAGACAAAGAGTGCCTGCCGCTATTTGCCAATGCCGCCGGATATGTCTGCGCTGATCTCAACATCGAACTTGAACGGGCGGAAAAATTGATCCGTCAGGCAGTTTCTGCTTTCCCGTATGAAAGTTCCTACCGGGATTCATTGGCGTGGGTATTGTATCGGCAGGGACGTTATTCCGAAGCGGCGCAGGAGATTCAGCACGCATTGAATTACCGGGCAGTTTCAGTTTCTGTCTGCATCATGTATTTTCATGCGGCAGAGATCCAGCTGGCTCTGGGGAATAAAGACCGCGCCCGTTATTTTTTCAACCGGGGCATGAAAATTTATGTTCACTCCTCTCCGGAGTGTCAGGAGTACTCCCCTGCCCGGGTAACAGATTTGGAGAACCGTTTGAAATGATTCCATTCCTTGCCGCCGCCGACCTTGAAAGTTTGCAAAATTACTGTTGCGAACACCACTACCCTGCTTTCCGGGCGAAGCAAATTCATTCCTGGCTCCATGACCGCTGCATCATCGATCCGGAGGATATGAAAAATCTGCCGTCAGATCTGAAGTCTGCATTAAAAGCGGATTTCCATGCTCCGGGATCGATCATTGCCGCTTCCTCAAAATCTCCGGATCAAGTGGAAAAGCTTCTGCTGAAACTTCACGACGGCGAACTTATCGAAATGGTCATAATCCCCAGTGATAAACGTTTGACCTTCTGTTTAAGCACCCAGGTAGGATGCCCGGTCGGTTGTTACTTCTGTGCATCCGGACGCAATGGTTTGACCCGCAATCTGTCCGCCGGAGAAATGCTTGAAGAGTTCTGTATCGGCACTTTGCGAGCAGGACGTCCGGACAATCTGGTTTTCATGGGTATCGGAGAAGGATTGCTCAACTTTGAACAACTTGCCATTACCTTGAATTCACTGGTCGATGACTTCGTGTTTTCTCCCAGGCGCATAACCGTTTCAACCAGCGGTTTTGTCCCCGGCATGAAAAAATTTGCCGGATTGAAACGGGAATTCAATCTCGCAGTAAGTCTCCATGCTCCGGATGATGAGACCCGCAGCAAACTTATTCCGCCGCAACTCCGTTATCCGGTTGCTGAAATTCTCCGTGCCGCCGATCAGATCGCTCTGGCAAACAACCGCCAATATACTCTTGAATATACGTTGATTGCCGGAATCAATGATTCTCTTGCCCATGCTGAAAAACTGGGGAAAATCGCCTTCGCGCATCATGCAAAAATCAACCTCATCCCCTACAATGAGACCGGTGGACAATTCCGCCGGCCGTCACCGCAAACGATCAGTGAATTTGAAACCGCCGTCAGTAATACCGGAGCAAGGATCACCCGCCGGGTTGAACGCGGTTCGTCTGAAACAGCTGCTTGCGGTCAACTTCGTGCCGCAACGAAAAAATGTGGAGGCAAATGAACACGATGAAACGGAGTTTATTTTTCACTGCCATACTGCTTGCGATTGCCGCTTCCGGATGTTACAACCCGCATTCACTGGATCGTACCCCGCAACCTAAACGCCAGACAGTAAAGAAAAAAACTGTGCAAAAACCAAAAAAGAAAAAAGGCAGTGATGATCCGCTTTTTGATGCCATTTTTCACCGGAATCCGCAAAATTACGATGCCGGTTCAAAACTTTCCAAACGGGAGCAGGAATTGCTGCGGGAATACGATATCCGCAATGAACGGACAGTAAAAGAGATGCACGACAACAACCGCAAATCCAATATGAAAGGTTCTGACTGGGTTTTCGGTACCGACAACGGCTCATTCTTTTGAATCGGAGCAAACACTATATGGAACAGGATTTTGATCTTTTTGATTTCGCCGCTTCTCAACAGGCATCAGAGCAGCCGAACGCCCATAACGGCGGCAGCACGGCAAAAACATCATTGAGCAAAGCGGAACTGCGCCAGGCGGCACTGGCATTTCTCGTTTCGTTGAAACCGGCAGGGATCGCCGCCAATGTACCGACCCGCCGCAGTAAATACAAAGTTGCCGCCGCCGGATTCTGGCGTCCGGCGACTTCCAGAAAAACCAATATCATCACCCGGACAGCGATCGTCGTTATGTATGACGACTTGGACTGCTGTTTCAGCGACTGTGCCGACCGGGAGCAGCGGATCGCGGTAATTTCAGCCCTGCAGGAGGAAAAAGCGCAGTTGGAAACAGAAATCCGGAAAAACGAACCGCATTTGGCATCTTCAGATGATCTTTTCGGAGAGTTCCGTTCATGGGATTACGCCTCTACAAGTAATCACCAATACCGGAAACTGTGCCGCAAATTGGATCGGGAATTGAAAACTCTCACCCAAGGGAGCAAATTGGAGTACATCCGCCGCGCCGGTAATGCGGACTTCTGCTATCTTGCCGTTCCGGAAAAAATGCTCGACCCGGCTGTGATCCCCGTTGAATGGGGAATTGTTGAATTGACCGGAGCCCCCAGAGGATTCAAACTGTTGCGGGAAGCCATGCCGCTGCCGGAAGTAACCCCAGAGGGAAGATTGATGCTGGCATTGAATATTGCTTCTGCCGCTTCCGGTGCCGCTTGTTTTGCCGGTGGTGTTGACAGCAACGGAACAATGCGCCGTCCGCCACACAAACGCCGCCGCTACTGATTTCCCAGCAAATTCAGTGCTTCAAGCACCGTCGTTCCGTCCGGGAAGCACAATTCAGGGGCAATTTCAGAGAGCGGCTCCAAAACGAACCGTCTCTTTTGAGCCCGGGGATGCGGAATGGTCAATTGCGGGGTATCCACTATCATATCGTCGAAAAAAATAATATCGCAATCCAATATCCGGGATTCCCGGCTGCTGTGTTTTTCCGGTCTGCCGGCTTCTCTTTCAAATTGTTGACAAAGAGCCAGCAGTTCCGCGGTACTGCCGTCCCACTCGCCGGTCAATGCCATATCCAAAAAATCCGGTGTACCCGGCACACAATCCTCGGCGGTTGATGTTATCACCTTACTGCACACGATATTTTCCACACCGGAAAACGCAAATTTTTTCACCGCCGATGCCATGGCTTCCCGGCTTCCGGGCAAATTTCCACCCAACATTACAACTATTTGGCTCATATTTCACACAATTTCTGGAATTTATCTACTTTTAGAGTTATATTAAACAACGTGTATACAATATGAACGTAAATAAGGTTTTTTTCAAGTGTCAAAAAATATAAAAATCGTTTTTCTCGGTTCCGGACCGATTGCCATTCCGATATTGCGGGCGTTGGCAAATGATCCGACAGTCACCTTGCAGGCGGTAATATCTCAACTTGACCGGCCGGCAGGACGCAAGCGGGTGCTGACTCCAACACCTCTTGCCGCCGCCGCACTGGAATCCGACCTGGAAGTTATCCGCACGGCAGACGTAAATACTCCGGAATTCACCGATTTCCTTACCGGATTATCTCCGGATCTGCTTTGCGTGGTATCCTTTGGGCAGATCCTCAAATCCGGAATTCTGTCCGCTCCAAAAGTATGCTGCGTAAATGTCCACGCTTCGCTGCTGCCGCGCTACCGCGGAGCATCTCCGATCGTGCAATCCATTCTCAACAAGGATGATGCCACCGGGGTATGCTTTATGCAAATGGAACGGGGTTTGGATTCCGGACCGGTATTCAGAGAACTCCGTATGCCGCTGGCACAAAACGAATATGCCGATTCACTGGAAATGGCGCTGGGAGAACTTGCCGCAAAGCATGCTGTCGAAACGCTGCATGCCATTGCGGCAAATTCGCTTACGCCTGTTCCGCAAAATCCGGCAGAGATAACCGTCTGCCGTAAAATCGCCAAACGGGACGGCATGATCAACTGGAATGCCGATGCCGCATCCATTGAAGCAATGGTCAGGGCATATTTCCCCTGGCCGGGAGCAACCGCAGAATGTATCACCTCTTCAGGGAAGCGCATAAATATCACAATTTGCTCGGCAAAATGTCTTGAGCATACCGGTTTGCAGCCGGGAGAAACCACCGGAACAGCAGGCAGGATCATTGTCGGATGCAGTAACGATACCGCTCTGGAAATATTGGAATTGATCCCATCCGGAGGGAAACGGATGACAGCGGCAGCTTTCCGCAATGGTATGCGCGGAGAATTACCGGCATTCAACTGCTGCGATGGAGAGATTTGAACCATGAGCAAAGAAATAATCCTCAATTGCGAAAAACTTGAACGCCGCTTTGCCATGCTCAACAATGGCAAATTGGAAGAGTACAAATTGGAAAGAGACGATGACACCCCCAAAGCAGGTGACATCTACTTGGGCAGGATCATCAACCTTGACAATTCTCTGCAGGCGGCATTCGTGGATATCGGCGCAAAAAAGAATGCCTTTCTCCACTTCAGAGAAATGCTTCCCGGCAACTCGGAACTGGTTGAGCAATATCGTGCCGATTTGGAATCAAAAGAAAGTTCCATTACTTCAAAACGTAAAAAAAAGCATAAGACTCCGGATAATTCTCCACTGACCGCCGAAGAAACCCGCCGGAAAAAGAAGATCACCACCGCCGATATTCCCAATATATTCAAGCCCGGCATGGAAATTTTAGTGCAGGTGGCCAAAGCTCCGATCAGCACCAAAGGAGCGCGGGTAACCACTGATATCACCATTCCCGGCAGATTTCTGGTATTGATGCCTTACAGCGAACATATCGGACTGTCTTCCCGTATCGAAAGCGCCCAGGAAAGAGACCGTTTGCGGAAAATTTTGGAGCAGCTGGAACTCCCGGAAGGCATGGGAATGATCTGCCGCACCAACGGAGAAGGACGCAAAGCCGCATTTTTCAAGCGTGACCTCGGTCTGCTGCTGGACTACTGGAAAAAAATCGAAAACGGCGTGGAAAGCCGGATTGCCCCGCAGCGTTTGTTCACCGAACCCAATCTCATTGACCGAACCGCCCGGGATTTCATGACCGATGAAATAGACGGCATCGTTGTCGATGATCCGGATGCGTACAAACATATCAAAGATACCCTGAAGCGGATCGGCGGGATCAGACTTGCCGGCAAAGTTACCCGCTTCAAAGGGACTGCTCCGATTTTTGACTATTACAACATTGATGAACAGATCAAAAATGTCTTTCAGCGGGAGGTCAAACTCCCCGGAGGAGGTGCGATCGTCATCGACGAAACCGAAGCTCTGATCGCCATTGATGTCAACTCCGGTCACGGAAGAAAAACCGCCGATCAGCCGGAATTTATTTTACAGACCAATATGGAAGCCGCCGAAGAGATCGCCCGGCAGTTGAAACTGCGAAATGTCGGCGGTCTGGTGGTTCTGGATTTTATTGATATGCGTTCGGCATCCGACCGGGATGAACTTTACCGGCATATGAAAAAATTGGTAAAAGACGACCGGGCAAAGACTAAAGTTCTGCCGTTAAGCAAACTTGGCTTGATGGAAATGACCCGCCAGCGGGAACATGAAAGCATCCTGGATCAGGTCTACGACCCCTGCCCTTACTGCCATGGCACCGGCTTGGTCAAATCGGCTCTGACGATGAGTGCAGAGATCCAACGCCGATTGAGTTCGGTAATGCGGGACAAAAAACACCGGGAGGCATCACTGCGGGTATTTATGCATCCAGACGTCCTGGCAAGATTGCGGGACGAGGACGCCGAATTGCTCACCGATTTGGAAAGTAAATATAAACGGGAACTCACTTTCCGTGCCGATCCGGAACTTCACTATGAAGAATTCCGGTTGATCGACGCAGAAACTGGCGAAGAAGTCAGGTGACAATTGAGATTTGACGAATACCATCCTTCGGAAATTCCGCCGAAACCGGGCGTTTACATGTTCCGTGACCGCTTCGGCAAGGTGATTTACGTTGGTAAAGCCCGGGATTTGCGCCGCAGACTGGGCAATTATTTCCAGCCTTCACGCAAGCGAACCGGTGATGCAAAGTTGCGTTCACTGATCAACTCCATTGCCGAATGGTCATTTACTGTAGTCCGCAACGAAGATGAAGCACTGCTTCTGGAATCTCAATTGATCAAATCGTATGCCCCGCATTACAACATTTTAATGCGGGATGACAAACGGTATCTGCTGTTAAAAGTTGACTTGTCGGAAAAATTCCCGACCATCAATCTTGCCCGGCTGAAAAAACCGGATAATGCCCGCTACTATGGTCCATTCCCCCACGGAACGGCTCTGAAGACTACCCGGGAATTTCTGCTTTCTCACTTCGGTCTGCGCGGCTGCAAATCCAGCGAACCGGATCTGGAAACCAGAAAGCACTGTTTAAAAAAACTGGTCCAGGATTGTTGCGCCCCCTGCACTGGCAATGTGTCTGAAGAGGAATACCGCGCCAGATTGAATGCTGCCCTGACGGTTTTAGATGGCGATATCGCCCCGGTCAAAGAAGCGATCAAAGCAAAAATGCTGGCAGCTTCCAGCGCCGGCAAATATGAACTTGCCGCCCGTTATCGGGATGCGGCAGCCAATATTGATGCGGTTTTCGGACACCGGAACCGGATTTTTGAGAATCCTTCGCTGCCGGATCAACTTTTTCCTCCCGGAGAACAAGGTATCCGCGCTCTGGCACAGCGGCTGGGGCTGAAAACGCTCCCCCGAAAAATCATTTGCTTTGATATCTCCAATATTCTCGGCACTTTGGCAGTTGCCAGTATGGTAACATTTACCAACGGCAGACCGGACCGTCAGGCATATAAAAGATTCCGCATCAAAACGGTCACTCAAAGCGATGACTTTGCCATGATGCGAGAAGCAGTTTCCCGTCACTTCGGCAGACTGCTGGCTGAAAAACGCCCATTTCCGGATCTGCTGATGGTAGACGGCGGCAAAGGACAACTCTCAAGTGCCGTAGCTGCGCTTATTTCGGTAAATGCTCCCCCCTTGCCGCTGATTTCTCTGGCGGAACGCAATGAAGAGATTTTTATTCCCGGTCGTGCCGATCCCATCGTCCTTGACCGGCATGACCACGCACTGCGTCTGCTGCAATCAGTACGGGATGAAGCGCACCGTTTCGCGATCACTTATCATCGGCAATTGCGGGAAAAACGTATCCAATCGTCCATGCTCGATGACATCCCCGGGGTCGGAGAGATCCGCAAGCGGCAGCTGCTGCGGGCATTCGGTTCGCTTGCCAGATTGAAACGTGCCGATGCAGCTGAAATTTCCATCCGGGTGCCGGGAATTGGCAAAGCAGTTGCTGAAAAAATAGTCGAAACCTTAAAATAATCAAACAGAAGGAGACTTAATACCATGATCAAAGTCGCACAATGCTGGGATGATGGAGTACTTAACGACATCAAACTCACAGAATTGCTCCGCAAGTATAATGCGAAGGCCACTTTCAACCTCAATCCGGCACTCCACCGCTATGCTGAAAGAAATCCGGAAGGGTATAAATTCCGGGGAATCTATTATGCCGGGAAATTGGCATGGAATGAAGTCACCGATGTCTACGAAGGTTTTGATGTTGCGTCACACACCATGTGCCACTGCAATGCCGGAATTGTCGATGACAAAGTTTTCTTTACAGATGCTGTCGGGGCAAAAAATATTCTGGAAGATCTCTTTCAGAAGCCCTGCACCGGATTTGCCTGGCCATGCGGCAGATATACGGAAAAAACAGCCGACATGCTGCTTGAGGCAGGATTTACTTACGGCAGAACCGTGGAAAATACCGACCGGGTATCGGCATTTTCCCATCCGATGATCCTTCATTCCAGTTGCCACTTTCAGGATGACAACTTCTGGCAAGCCTTTGAAAAAGCCAAAACCACCGATGGGATTTTCTACTTTTGGGGGCACAGTTACGAGATGATGGATGATCCGGAATTATGGGCTGATTTTGAAAATAAACTCCGCCGCCTCTCCGAAGATCCGGAAGTCGTATGGATCCCGACTACCGATCTGGTCAAATAATCTTTCCGGTCTGCGTATTATAGAACAAGGTTCTTTTCACGGTGGAAATACCTTTAACCGGGAAAAGAACCTTTGTTTTGGATTCCACTCACCAGGTGATATGGAGAACTTCCCACGGAGCGAAAGCGGGGATAACCAGCTCCGCAACTCCATTTTTAACGGCGGCAGAAATTTCTTCAACTTTGCCGTCTGCATGGTTTACGATAAATTTATCCCGATCGGTCCGCAAATACACCACCGTATTTTCAGCAGCATCCATGGAAACGTTGAATATTTCACAACTGCCGCCACCTGCTGATTGCCGCACCCAGATTGCCATACGGCAATTTGAACCGATCCAGCCAGGAAGAGTGTCTTTGCTCAAATAGTTGAAAATATTTTTCAACTGGCAGACTTTTGAAGTGTTGTAAATATTTTCCCATGCGCCGTATCCGGCGACAAAAATCCGCCCGCCCAGTGAGTTCACAAAGCATCCGGAGGCACAGGGAGCAACGGTTTTACAACAAAAATCTTCCAATGAAGATACGATTTGTGCCCCGGGAGCGGCTTTCAAACTCCAGACATTTTTCTGCCAGAATGTCTGCCGGATATTCCGGAGCATCCCCGCAAATTTACCATTCAAAGGGTGGTCGCTATAGCGTTCAACAGTATCTGATTCAAAGCATTTATCCAATTCAAAGCCGGTATATTCTCCATAGCCAAGTCTGTTAAGCGTATCAAGTGCTTCTCCATCCAGATAAACGCCTCGGCTCAAAACCTGCATGATCTCATCATGTTCAAGTCCCTGGGCGACATTTGAACGCATAACATAAACTTGAGAAGCGTTAAAATCGAATCCTTGAGGCAAGCCGATTTTGGTAAGATCGGTATTCTCAATTTCCATCTCTACGGTTTCCTGCTCCAGCCAGCAATGCTGCGGATTTATCCGGTCAGACAGGCGCTCATGTTCTGTAAGGCAGTCGTGGATTCCCACCGGCGTCACCCTGCCATTGTCAGATACCATTTTATCCAGAAATGGATTGATTTTTTTCAATTCTTTGACCAGAGGAATGTAACTGGAAAACTCCTCTGCCGCCGGATCGCCGAAAACATTGTATGCCACTCCGGTGTTTCCGGCGGCACAGAATAACTGCGGTTCAATGGCGGTAAAGCAACGGCATTTGTGAAGAGGCTGATAGTTGAAACTTTCCAATTCTCCCTGCACAACTTTCACCTCTTGAGGAATTGCGGCGGACTCTCTGCCCAGATGACCTGCTTTTTTGACCAGATCTTCCGGAGTGGAATCCCGATAAATACCACCGCCCGGACGCCACCATACCTCTTGAGAATTATCTCCTGCCAAAGTTTTATAATGCCCCTGATAATCCAAGCCATTCCATGAATTCCAACCATCCATCTGACCGATGATGATATTTTCATCAATTTCATGGATATAATGTTCAAGTTTTTCCGCTCCGGCAAGCAGGCAATCCCGATTCCACTTCAACATTGTTTTACGTCTCTGACGGGCAATTTGCGGATCGGAACAATCAAAAAAGGTTTTCAATTCTGCCAAATCACCGGGAAATCCGGTAGCCTGATAAAACTCTTTCAAACACTCCGGACAAAAACAGCCGACTTTCCAGCTGCGATGATGACCATGCATCCGGAAATCATCATCGATCCAGATAAAATCAGGATGCAGAGCAGCTGCAGCCTGATAAACCGGTTTCAAATAATTTTCATACCAATCCGGATCATTGGGGCAAGCGATTCCCGGGCAAACAAAACCGTTATATCCGGTGAATTTGCGGGAAATCGATGCGGTGTAAGCCAGATTTTCTTCCCGGTGTCCCAGGGTATTGAGAATATTGATCCCGACACGGACTCCAAGTTCCCGCAATTTTGCCATGCGTATTCCCATTACCTCAAAACGACGCAACATCTCCTCCTTTGAGCGCGGAGAGTGATTGTCATCAGAAAAAAGCGCATATTCTTCCGCCGGACGGATATCCCGGATCATTGCATAAAGTTCTTCAAAGCACTTTTCATCATGCCAGCACTGATAGTGGATACGATATGAAATATTTGCCTTGTTCATAAATTCTCATCTTTCTTTGACACACTAATTGTACGTACAATCACAAATTACTATTAATATACATCCTGCAATAATAAAATTCAAGCTTGATTATGACCTTTTCAAAATTTTTACTGAATTATCCCTTGACAAAATCACCGAATGGAAATATATTAACGGAACTCAAATTCAAAACCCAAGGATATTGCAATGAAAATCACATTATTGGGCACCAGCCACGGTGACCCGACCAAGACCAGATTCAACACCTCTTCGCTGATCGAAGAAAAGGGTCATCTGTATTTGGTCGATGCCGGTGAATGCGCGACAGCCAGTTTGATCCGTATGGATCTCTGGCCGGAAATGATCGAAGGAGTATTTATCACCCATATGCACCTCGACCACACCGGCGGCCTGCCGATGATCCTGGAACAGGGATTGAAACGCCGCCGCCGTTTCCCGGAAATCGATCCGGCGATCCTGCTTCCGGATCCGGATGCGGAAAATTTCCTGCGGCAATGGCTCAAAGTCAATCATGTCAAAGAAGAAAATCTCCACCGGATATCTTCATTCCAAACCGGAGAAATTTTCAACGACGGTATCATCAAAGTCGAATCCTTCCCCACCAGTCATATCCAAAAAGATCCGGCTAAACCGGATGCCGGAAGTTATGGATTCCGGATCACAGCCGGAGATAAAAAAGTATTTTTCACCGGCGACCTCTCTCCGGATTTCTCCGATTTTCCCTCTGCGGCAGCAGATGGCTGCGATGCCCTGGTTTGCGAACTGGTCCACTTTACCCCGGAAAGCGCCTGTGAACGTTTGGTGAAACTTGATCTCGGCAGATTGGTATTCACACATCTGGGCAATCCGTGGCAGGAACCGGAAAATCAGGTAAAACTTACGGAAATGTATAAAACAATCGGTTATCCAATGACCATCGGTTACGATGGATTCCAGTTCACGGTATAACCATTTCTTACGGCAATATAAAAACACCGCTTCCGTTTTATTTCCGGAAGCGGTGTTTTTTGTGTGCAATTTAACCGGATCATTCGGCGAATGCAGATTTCAGCGCCCACAATCCCAGAGCCGGATTGCTGATGTAGAAAATTTCTTCGCCATTGACAGTATTGATACCGTCTTTCAGGTTGGCAAAATCATATTTTTTCATCACTTCATCAAGATCGCCGTATTCAAATCCAACTGAACGGATCTCTTCTGCAGAAACTTTGCTGCCGGGGCAGTAAGTAATGGTAAAACGACCTTCGCTGGAACCATGGATCAGGTGTGCCGCAGCTCCGAGATTGTTGCGGAGATCTTCGTTTTCCGCCACCATTTTAAGCGTATTGGGCGTACCTTTATAACCATATTTACGAATCAAGCGGTCAATTTCCGGGTCTTCGCCAAACTCCTGCAAGCCGGGAGCCAATACGATCAAATCGCCGTCATCAGCGATCGCCATACGGGTACGGTACACCGATTTATTTCCCAGCCAGGTGCTTTTGAATTCTTCCGGATCAAGATAGACGATTACTTTTTTAAGCGGTTTATCCAGCAATTCCAGGTTGGTTTCGACACTCAATTTGGCTGCTGCCATAAATGCGCTGTCTCCGTCACCGGCAAAAAATCCGCGCATCGCCATTTTACCGGAAGCATTATCACGCGCCATTACGGTCTGCATGTAAATGATCGGCAGATCAGCAAGATAAGTATCCACTCCGTAATTAAACAGCTTTCTTACCGGGCTGTCGGCATGCCCCATGATCTTCTCAAGATTGGCAACAGCGCCCAGGAAGTGGGATTTATTGATCATGTCAGAACCACCTATGCCAACCATCAGATTTTTGGTGTAGTTCGCCATGCCGACCACTTCGTGAGGGACGACCTGCCCTACTGAAATAATCAAATCATAGTTATCAAAGACGATCTTGTTGATCTCTACATTGACCTCATAATCCAGTTTGCCGCCGGAAAGTTCCTGCAAAAATTCGCTGGATGCCTTGCCCATGGATTTGACCCCATTGCGCCAGTCATGAACCAGAAACTTATCTTTAGGGATCTTTTTGCCGAACATCAATTCCAACTGGGCATCCCCCATGGCAGAGTGAGTTCCCAATGCGGGCATGATATCGATATGACATTTGTCCGCATAATTTTCATAGATTATTTCAGTAATTCTGCCGGCACAGGAATTCAATCTGGTATGATCCGGCGGCAAAATCAGCATGCGCTTGATATCTTTGCCGCTTTTAGCAACCGCTTCCAGCACCAGATTCTGCAATTCACTGTCGCTGATTGCAACATCAGCACCGCCCTTTTGTACATACATCGCCATAGTCTATAATCCTCTCATTGCAAAAACGGCGGAAACACCGATGCAGATGTTTCCGCCGCCATTGTGAATTTTATTACGCAGTGTAAGTGCCGGAAACAGTGGTACCGCTGGTTTCCGTCCATGCAGTGTGATAGAATTCACCGCGGGCTTTGTCAACACGCTCGTAGGTGTGCGCGCCGAAGTAGTCGCGCTGCGCCTGAAGCAAGTTAGCAGGCAGATTGGCGGAACGATACCCGTCATAATATGCCAAGGCACTGCTGAATGCCGGAACCGGCACGCCGTTGGTTACAGCTGCAGCAACAACTTCACGCCATGCAGCCTGACAGTTGTCGATAACACCGTGGAAGAAGTCATCCAGCAGCAAGTTATCCAAATCCGGATTTTTATCAAAGGCTTCTTTGATGCGTTCCAGGAACTGGGCGCGGATGATACATCCGCCGCGCCACATCAGAGCGATTTCGCCATACTGAAGTTTCCAGCCATACTCTTTGGCGGCAAGTTTCATCAGCTGATACCCCTGCGCATAGGAACAGATTTTGGAAGCATAAAGCGCTTTACGGACAGATTCGATAAAGGCTTTTTTGTCACCGGTAAAGGCGGCTTTGGGACCGGTCAGCACGCTGGAAGCTGCGACACGCTCGCTCTTGACCGCAGAAAGACAACGGGCAAACACAGCTTCGGCGACTGTCGGAGCGGGAGCTCCCAAATCCAGTGCGCTCTGGCTGGTCCATTTACCGGTACCTTTCTGACCGGCGGTGTCCAGAATGATATCCACTACCGGTTTGCCGGTTTCAGGATCGAGCTTGCTGAAAATATTGGAGGTGATCTCGATCAGATAGCTGTTAAGCTCGCCTTTGTTCCATTCGGTGAAAACTTCATGGAGTTCTTCGGCAGTAAGCCCGAGAATGTTTTTCATGATCCAGTAGGCTTCGCAGATCATCTGCATATCACCGTATTCAATACCATTGTGGACCATTTTGACATAGTGACCGGCACCATTGTCTCCGACCCATTCGCAGCAGGGACGACCGCCGGCGACTTTGGCTGCGATAGCCTGGAAAATCGGTTTGATTTCAGCCCAGGCTTCCGGATCACCGCCAGGCATCAGAGAGGGACCGAGCAAGGCACCTTCTTCGCCGCCGGAAACGCCGGAACCGACAAAACGCAAACCTTTTTCAGCGAGATATTTGGTACGGCGGATTGTATCGGGGAAGTGACTGTTTCCGCCATCGATCAGGATATCACCTTTATCAAGGTACGGGATCAACTGTTCCATGAGATCATCGACCGGTTTGCCGGCTTTGACCATCATCATGATTTTACGGGGAGATTTAAGGCTGTTGCACAGCTCTTCAAGAGAGTGGCAGCCGATGAAATTTTTGCCTTTGCCGCGTCCATTGACGAAAGCATCGACTTTTTCCACGGTACGGTTGAAAACAGCGGCACTGAAACCGTGGCTTTCCATATTAAGCACGAGGTTCTCCCCCATTACCGCAAGACCGATAAGACCGATATCAGCTTTTTTATCCATGATAATATTCCTTATATTATTTAGTTTGGTTGGGTTATTCTGATCAAACTCCGCTGAATGCGGCAAATCCGCCATCGATCGGCAGCACCACACCGTTAATGAAACCGGCAGCTTCATCATCCAGCAGGAAAAGCAGAGCGCCAACGAGATCCTCGGGCTGACCGAATTTTCCCATGGGGGTATGAGTCAAAATAGTATTGCCGCGCGGAGTAAGTGAACCGTCCGGATTGGTCAAAAGAGTACGGTTCTGATTGGTCAGGAAGAATCCCGGGGCAATCGCATTGACCCGGATGTTGACTCTGGAGAAGTGAACCGCCAGCCACTGGGTGAAGTTGCTGATAGCCGCTTTGGCACCGCTGTAAGCCGGAATTTTGGTCAGCGGGCAAAATGCATTCATGCTGGAAATATTGATAACATTACCGCCATTATTTGCCGCCATGTGTTTACAGAAAACCTGGGTCGGCAACAAAGTTCCGAGGAAGTTGAGGTTGAAAACGAATCCGACACCGGCAGGATCCAGATCAAAGAAGGTGGTGATACCTTCAGCTTTGGCTTCAAGATCTTCTTTGGTCAGATACTCTTTGCTGGTTGTACCTTTGGGGTTGTTGCCGCCGGCACCATTGACCAGAATATCGCAATGTCCGAATGTTTCGGTAATTTTGGCTTCAGCAGCCTGCAAGCTGGCAACTTCCAGCACATTGGCACTCAAACCGATCGCCTGACCTCCTTCTGCGACGATTTCAGCAGCCACCTGCTCGGCAGCTTCGGCACGAAGGTCGAGGATCGCAACTTTTGCTCCGGCTTTAGCCATGGCTTTGGCCATAACACTGCAGAGGATACCGCCGCCGCCGGTGATGACGGCAACTTTGTCTTTCAGGTCAACTTTCATTGTCTTTCTCCTTTTTTTGACAAGTTGTTCTGATATTATTTTTAAGAAAAATAAGTGTACAACAGATAAAATACCATAGGTAACGGTTATTTTCAAGCGTAAAAACAGCTTTTTTCCAAGTTTGTTCACAAACTTTACCAACTTGGCAAAAAAAACTGATTTCACTGCCGGTTTTTACGGTCACGGGCATTGAGCAGTACCGCACAGCAACGGGAGTAAGGAACGGGCACATGATAACGTTCAGCGATCTTTATCATATTTCCCAATATCGCACCGCTTTCCAACGGGCGTCCGGCTTCAAAATCCTGCAGCATGCTGGTTTTATAAGGCGGAAAATTACGGGTATATTCGATCTGTTCTTCCGCCATCTCTCCGGTCAACGGCACACCGGCAGCATTGGCAGTCCTGATCACCTCATCCATCAATGCAGAACAAAGCTGTTCCACTTCACCATTATCACACAACTCCCGAGAATTCAACCCGCCCCCCAGGACAGAAACCGGATTGAACGGCAAGTTCCATAAAAGTTTACGCCATCTTTCCAATGCGATATTATCGCTCACCACACAGGGAACACCGGAAGCATTGAAACTATCGGCAACCATTTTCACTGCAGGAGAAACACCGCCTTCAAAACACCCGATAATCAAATTTCCGGCTCCGGTATGACGGATATGATTGACCGCGATCCGGGAAGCTCCGATATATGCCACTGCGCTGATAATCTCATTGGGAAAGGCGGCGGCGATCTCATCTTCAATACCTACTCCATTCTGGATCAGCATCACCGGCACATCCGGCATTTTGCGCAACACTGGAGCAAGCAGAGCCACCCGATCGGTTTCCGGCAGCACTTTAGTTGCCAGCACCACCAATTCTGTATCGGGCGATGCATCTGCGGCAGAAGCAAGGATCTTCGCCGGAGAAAAATGAAAATCTCCCGCGATACTGTCAACTTGAAATCCAGTTTGTGCGATAATATCACATCCGCTGCGCAGGACAACTTCCACTTCGGCACCAGCTGATGCGGCACGTCCGCAGAAATAACCGCCGACACTGCCGGCTCCGATCAACAGGATTTTTTTCATTGGGAAGCTCTTCCGATCCCTTCAAAAATTTTACTGCCGACCCGAACAACAGTTGCGCCGCACCGGATCGCCGTCGCGAAGTCTCCGCTCATTCCCATCGACAAGTCCGGGAAACAACAATTCAGAGTATTCTCCTGTTCCTCTTTCAGCAACCGCAATCCATTGAATACTTTCTCAAGTTCTGCAATCCCGGCTTCAAACGGAGCCATCGTCATCAAACCGCGGATGTCTAAATTGCGGCATTGCATTGCACGGGCAGCGACAGCCGGAAGCTCTGCAGCAGTCATTCCGCCTTTGGATTCCTCTCCGGAAACATTGACTTCCAGAAAGATTCCCGGTTTGACCGACTCTTCTCCGGCAATACGTTCAAAACGCTCAAGCCGGTCGAGAGAATCGACAGAGTGAATAAAGTGCGCCAGTTTGACCACTTTACGGATCTTGTTGGACTGCACCGGACCGATAAAGTGCCAAATGATATCTTTGGGCATGGCATCAAATTTCATTGCCAATTCCGGTTCCCGGTTTTCCGCGAATTCCCGGATACCATGATCGTAAAGTTCCATCAACACCGGAACCGGTATCGTTTTGCTGACCACCAGCAGCTTCACCTCATCCGGATTTCTGCCGCAAGCACTGCAGGTCTTTTCCACGTCTCTTTTTACGGCAAGATAATTATTGATCACCCGGCTCATTTGTTGTTATTCCCGTTACTGATATCCATAAATTTTTTCTTATTTTCCGGAGGCAGAGAAGTTATTTTCGTTCCCGGCGGCAAACTTTCCGTCAGCCAGACGTTGCCGCCGATAACGGAATTGTCACCGATAGTAATATCTCCCAACACCGATGCACCGGAATAAATAGTCACATTGCACCCGACCGTAGGGTGACGTTTCAACCCCTTTATAAGCATACCGCAGGCATTTTTGGGGAAGTTGCCTGCGCCGAGAGTCACTCCCTGATAGATCCGGACGTTATCTCCGATGACCGCGGTTTCACCGACGACAACGCCGGTACCGTGATCAATAAACACCCCTGCCCCGATTTTGGCTCCAGGATGGATATCGATCCCGGTAACACTGTGAGCATATTCAGTCATCATCCGCGGGATCAAGGGAACTTCAAGATCGTAAAGCACATGAGCCAAACGCTGAATGGCGACAGCTTTAACTCCCGGATAACTCAAAATGATCTCGTCAAAATTTCTGGCTGCCGGATCACCATTGTATGCGGCTTTTACATCCAACTTCATAGTCTCCCGGATACCCGGCAATTGCTTCATAAATGCCAGAGCCAACTCATCACACCTGGAGGAACACCCATTTTCGCAACAGTTGCAATCATCTCCGGAAACGCGCCGCATCGCCCGGGAAATCTGGTCAGATAGTTCCCGCACGCAATCTCCCAGCAATACCAACGCCGAAGGATAGGTTCCCGCCCGGTCAAAACCGGGAAAAATAAGTTCCAAAAGTTTTTCCGTTATCGAAATAACTTCACTGCGCCGCGGCAAACTGTCCCCACCGGCATCGTTCACGCCGAATCCATCGGCATAACTTACCATTAAATCCTGATGAATACCCTCAATGGCATTCTTTTTTTCCAAACGTGTCATAATCTGTCCACCTCATTCAATATTCTGGATCTGCTCCCGGATTTTTTCCATTTCCGCCTTGAATGCCACCACAACCGGGGATGCTCCACTTACCGCAGCCTTGTTGCCCAATGTGGTGATTTCCCGGAACATTTCCTGGGCAAGGAAATCCAGATTCCGTCCGGCAGGTTCTGCAGATTCCAAAAAACTGCGAAACTGCTGAAAATGGCTGGTCAGCCGGGTAATTTCTTCGGTGACATCACCTTTGTCAACATAAAACAGTACTTCGCGCAACAATGCCGGATCATCTGCCAGGATCGGCAGCTTCTCATTTTCCAAACGGGCAAGGATCCGTTGTTTTGCCATTTCCGGATACGCGGAGGTCATGGTTTCAAGTTCACTGTGCCAGTTTTCAAGTTTTTGGATCCGGGCAAGCAAATCATTTTTCAACACCTCTCCCTCCCGGGTACGCATACTGCGATAATCACGCAATGCGGCGGTCAAAGCTGATTCAAATGCCGCAGTCAATTCCGGTGATTCGACATCACTTTTGCGGTTCTCAAGAACTCCGGGCAAAACAAAAAGCGATTCGACAGCAACTTCCGGTGCCAGATTTGCCCGCACTCTGGCAGCACGACTCTCCCGGATAAGCTTATCCAGCAATGCGCAATTCACCTCTGCATTACAGCCGCTGCTGCTGTCTGCAGTAACAGAACAACGCACCTGAACCGCACCGCGGGATATTTCTCCTGCGACCAGTTTGCGCCCGGGAATCTCCAATGCACTCATGTCCGGAGGCAGAGAGAAGCGGATCTCCAACTGTTTGCGGTTCACCGAAGATATCTGAATGGTCAACTTTCTGCCGTCAGAACAAAGCGTTTCCCCTCTACCAAAACCGGTCATACTCAAAAGCATATCAATATCCTCCTTCTCTGACAGCGGGATCCGGAATGTTGTCATTTACAACGGCATCACCATCTTTTGTTTTCGCTGCTTCAGCCAGTATTTCCCGGGTGATCTGAAGTTCTTTTTCCGGGAACGGTTTAAGGAAATCCGCCGGTTCAGCCACCACCGCATGAGTAACCTGCTGCAGCTCATCATCACTCACTACGCCTGAAAAACAAATGCTCCAATTTACCAGCTGCGGTTCAGAATAACCGGTAAAAACGAAATTACGCGCCCCGACCCGCCATTGCAAAGTATACTGAATCTTTACAGCAGCCTCCTCTTTGGCTTTCAAATAATCCTCTTCTTCAATCTTTCCATCCGGATCGAAATTGACCTCGAATGCAGTTCTGCGCAATGTCGGCAAGGTATAACGGATGATATTCATATCCTCCGGAGTCATCTCCTCAAAATAATTTCTTGCAGCATATTCCCTTGCCGCTCCGACAGCCCCCAGCATATCGGCAATTTCTGTTTTTACGAGTTTTTTCACGATCACCCGCTCCGGAGACCAATGATCCATCCGCGCGCCGGACACCCCGTACACCATGTAAGCCTTGTCACGTCCGGGGATCAGCCAGGTCACACAAATTTGGTCAAAATCCGACTCCAGCGCTTCGATCCGTTTTTTCCGGCTCTTATCCCCAAGCAGGTCATTGAAAAGCAGAACCGGGGCATTGTATCGGATAAAATTCATCTCGTCAACACTCAACCGGTCATCTTTATTCAATTTATTGTTACCGGCGAGCAAAAATTTTCTGGCACGGTCAGCGGCTCGATTGTGATAATAGATATCGGAACTGCATCCGGCAATCACGATCGCGGTCAATAATGCGCAAAAAAGTTTTCCAGACATATGTTGTCTCCTGATATAAAAAATTCATTTTTCACTTGTCATTTATATAAAGATATCATTTCCTTGTGAAAAGTTCAATCTCAACTGTTGATTTTTGAAAAAAAAACACTATTTTATAGTAAAAAACCAACGAAAAAGGGACAATCAATGACAATGAAAGCATTTTTCGGCGGGAGTTTCGATCCCCCGCATTACGGTCATCTGGGGATCGCCAGGGCGGCACTGGCATCGGGACGGTGTTCTCAAGTGGACTGGTTTCCTGCAGCCGAACCGCCTCACAAGCTCCACGCATCCAGAGCCCCGTTTCACCACCGGATGAATATGGTAAAACTGCTGATCGAAAATGAAGCGGATATGACCGTATCGGATTTTGAAAACCGTCTTGCCATATCTCCATCGTACACGATCGATGTTCTTGCCGCGCTGGAAGCTGAATGCGGGGAAAAATACCAATTGCTCATCGGTGCAGACAGTTTGCTTACATTGCACACTTGGCACGAAGCGGAAAAACTTGTCAAAAAAGTTCAACTGATCACCTATCCGCGTTCAGGAGCAGAGGTCACAAAAGAAAAACTGCTTCGCTTCTGGGATAAAAAAACTGCAGAAAAACTGCTGGCGTCTCTCATTTCCGGAACTTTTTTTGAAATATCTTCGACAGAAGTAAAAAAAACAATGGAAAAAAATCAATTCCGGGGTAATATTATGCAGGAGGTAAATTTACCTACGCAAGTTGCCGACTATATTTGCGAACATCATTTGTATGAATAATTGAAACAGATCACTGGAAAGGAATATTATGACGACCGCTAACGAAAGAGTCGCAAAAGCTGAAGAACTGGCGAATTTCTGTATCAAATGTGCTGAAGATAAAATCGCGGAAAATCCGATTTTGATCAAATTGCCGGAAACCTCCGGTGTGGCAGATTTTTTTGTCGTTGCTACCGCCAATTCCGAGCCGCATCTGCAGGCTCTCGCCAATCACATTGAACGTCAGGTACGGGAAGTTTACCAGACCCGTCTGCTCTCGGGGGATGGCGGCAATGCTGGCGGATGGATTCTGCTTGATTTCAACGATGTCATCGTCCATCTCATGCTGCCGGAGATCAGGGAAAAATATCAGCTCGAAACCCTCTGGGGAGTAAAAAAATAAGCTGCCGGGGACCTGTCCATGACCAACTATCCAGCCTGGAACGAGAAACAATGGGAAAATGAAATCCGCAAGCACGAAAGTTCGCTTGCGGAATTTTTCCGTGATCTGGTATACTGCCTTGATCTGCCGATCGGTGAAATGCCATCCGTTTTGCAGAACAGTACGGCAGATGCCCCGCTTGATCCGGTAACTTCCCGCTCCAAAGAAGCATTGCAGCAATGGGTAAATGACCACGAAAGCGACGATGACATTGACAGCTCGCTTGAATATGAACCCCGCCGCCCTGTCTGTTTTGCTTGTGTGGACGCCCTGGATCAATTGGCAGCAGAATGGAATGCATTTATTTCCGGCATTACCGATCACCGGATCTTTGTCGATGCTCTCGGTATAAACTGCGCTTTTGCCAAACTGCTTGCCCGCAGCGCCGACTTTACAGAACCGGACCGGGATGTGCCGATTGCATTACTCATCACATTGGGCAAACGTTCTCTGACTGATTTGGAAAACCTGGTTTCCCTGATAAATATCTTTGAGAAAAATTCCGGCATCGATCAGCATAATTGCCATTATTTTTGCAAACGTCTGGCTTTGGTAAGAGACCAGTTGATTGACAAACTCTCCGAACTTCAGCCGGGCAGCATCAACTGTTAAAACATATACCTGCGGCTCCGGCTATGCACAAAAGCAATGCTCCTATTTGCAAAAGTGAACGCTTTTCCCGCAGGACAATGATCGCGTACAATTCAAATACGATCAGACAGGAACATACCATTACCGGATAGGCGATTGCTCCGTGTCCGACTTTGGCCAGCGCATCCATTCCGGGATAGAGGAAAAATATAGAAGTCAATAAGTTGGTCAAACTGCCCCATGCTGCCATTTTCCAGACCTCTTTTTCACCTAACTGTTTACGTATCGTGACAAAAAGCTCCGGAAGTTTCCGCATGCGCACGATAATGCAGCCGCCGATCATTCCCAGAGCAAACGCGGCAGTTCTCCACATCGGGGTGATTTTTTCCGCCTCTTTGAAATACGATGGTAAATTGCTCAACACCTGGCTCAATCCGGTAATGAGAAATGCCGCAATCGCCAGAAACTTCCACTTTCCGGATGATTTGTTATTATCTCCGCAAAGTCCGAATACGCACAAACTGATAATGATGCAAACAAAACCGGCAATGCGGATATTTTCAAGCGGAACACCAAAAAAGATTATTCCAACGGCAAACGGAAAAACAAATCCCGATTGCGTGATCGTCCAAATGATCCCATTAGGACCTTTCTGCATAGCACGGGACAACACATCCAACTGAAAGTAGTTGACGATCCCGCAGGCAACCAACAACCCGCAGCAAATCCCCCAGCCAGCCGGAGACACCCGGGGAATACCGGTACAGAATGCCGCAATCAAACTCAACAGAAATTCAATGCCGGTAAATATGAACATCAAACCGGTAACATCAATGCCCAATTTCGGTGCTTTGCCCATAATATAGCCAAACACTGTCCAACCGGCACCAACCATAACCATGGCAAAAATGCCAAAAATCAACATTTGCAATTCATTCATAATACTATACAGCAGTTATATCTGTTTTTTTATTACAGCAAATTATCTTCTTTGACCACATCTGGAACCTGATAATCAGTTTCCTCAAAACTCTTTTTATTGCAGGCAAGTACCGCACGAACAAGAGACGGAATCGGCAAAGTTGTCACGATTGACAAAATGATAATCGCATTGAAAAAGTTTTCATTGAGCAATCCCAAATCTTTACCGATCGCCGCCGCCGCCAAAGTCGCCGAGAGCTGCGGCACGGTCATCAATCCGGCAGCAACTCCTTGAGCGTTATTGAATCCGCATATCCGCATCGCAGCATATCCGGATGCCATTTTGCTGATAATCAACCCCGCGACCGTAAGAATCACGATCCACCAACTTCCGGAATTCTGAAACGCGGCGAAATCGGTTTTCATACCGATCGACACAAACAGAAACGGGATCAAAAATCCATAACCGATACTTTCCATCCGCTTAAAAAGCAGCATATCCCGCTGCTGAACTACCTGCGACAACCCCAATCCGGCAATAAAAGCCCCTACGACCAGGTTGATCCCCAGCAATTCCCCGACAATCACCGTAACCAGGATCACCAGCAATACAAAAGTAATCAACACATCTTCATTGGGTTTGAAAAATTTGAGCAGCAGCTTGCCGACAAAATAAACTGCCGCCATGGAAACAACCAGATATGCAACCACGATCAGCAAAAATACCGGCACAAAACTGTTTCCGAAAAAGTCACTGCTTACATGGTCAAAAATTGACAGTGTTCCATTGACCACCGAGTGAGATATTTGCTGGGACTGACGGTGCAGCTGAACACTGACAGCCAACAGTACAATACTGGCGATATCGGTTATTACCGTTGAAATAAGCACAGCTGCTCCGAAACGGGTCTTGCTCAATTTCAACTCCCGCATCACCGGGAAAACGATACCGACAGAGTGAGATGCAAACAGCGAGGCGTAGAGCAGTTTACCAGCCAAATCAGTCGGTTGGAAATACCAATAGACCCAATATCCGGCAACAGCAGGAAGCAAAAATGTAAATATACTCAACGTAATAACCGGTTTACGCACGGACTTTATCAATTTGAAATCAGCTTCCATACCGGCAAGCGCCATCAGCAGCATCAACCCCAAGGACCCCAGCGAATTGATGATCATATTGAAACTTTCTGTCGTCTGCAGCGCCGTTTGCGCTTCATTCCCCGGTGTCCCGAGAAAACTCAAACTGTTGGAAAGAATCCCGACCAGATCCACTCCGATGCCGGTCGGACCGATCAGCATGCCGACGATAAGCAGTGAAATCACCGTCGGGATATTGAATTTGCGCAACAAAAACGGCACCAACCCCATTAAACCGGTAAATGCCAGAAACAAAATCAAAAACGCACCATCACTCATACAAAAAACCTCCTGACTACAATCTGAATGATCTTCTTAATATAGGTGTCCCCTATCATTTTTTCAACTCTTTCAAGCAGTTTTTCTGCTATTATTTGCCGGAAACGGCAATAATAAAATTGTTTTTATCTGATTTAAGATGTATATTAGGGAAATGTTTTTATCAAATTTGTTTGAAAGTACCATTGAACCATGAACGATTTGCCAGAATTCCGCGCCCTCGGTATTGCGGATGAACTCATTCCCGCTTTGCTTGCCAAAAATTTTCAAACTCCCAGCGCAATCCAGTCGCTGGCGATTCCGCTGCTGCTTTCCGGCGAAAAAGACCTGATCGGTCAGGCTCTGACCGGAACCGGAAAAACGGCGGCATTCGGTTTGCCGGTGATCCAGACCATCGAACCGGGGAAAGTACCCAAAGCTCTTATTCTTGCTCCCACCCGGGAACTCTCGATACAAATCGCCGATGAATTGATTTCGCTTGCCGGCAGCAAACCGCTGAAAACTGCGCCTTTTTTTGGCGGACAACTGATCACCGTTCAGTTGGATATTCTGAAAAAAGGAGTGGATATTGTTGTCGGTACTCCCGGCAGAATCATGGATCTTCACCGCCGCGGGAAACTGCAACTTGACCAGTTGCAGTTCGCTATTCTTGACGAAGCCGATGAGATGCTCGACATGGGATTTATTGATGATATCCGGGAAATTCTTTCCCTGACCAATCCGGACAAACGGATGCTGATGTTCAGCGCAACCATGCCGCAGGAGATCATGGATATTGCTGCAGAATTCATGCGGCCGGATTACGAAGTTGCCCGTACCGGCGGGCAAAGCGCCACCAATGTCGCGCTTACCGAACAATATTTCCACGAAGTAAAACGGGAACACAAACTTGACGCGCTCTGCCGTTTGATCGATGCCAATACCGATCTTTATGCCATGGTATTTTGCCGCACCCGCGCTGATGTGGATGAAGTTACTGAAAAACTCCACGCCCGCAATTACCGTGCCGAAGCTCTCCACGGAGAAATTTCCCAGACGCAGCGTCTGCGGGTGATCAACGCATTCAAAAAACATAAGTTCCCGCTGCTCATTGCTACCGACGTGGCGGCACGGGGAATCGATGTCAACGATCTGACCCACGTGATCAACTACTCCCTGCCGCAGAATTCGGAAATCTACATCCATCGCATCGGACGAACCGGCAGAGCCGGCAGACACGGAGTAGCGGTATCATTTGTCACCCCCGGAGAAAAACGGAAACTGAAATTCATAGAAAAGGACATCGGCAATGAAATACCGATGAAAAAACTGCCGACTCCAGCTGATATCATCGAAGCAAAAAAACAACTTTTCGCAGAAAATATCGCGCTGCTGCTTGAAACCGGAGCGGCGAAAGATTACCTGAATTTTGCCGAAGAACTCTGCACACTCGGTTCCCATCCGGCTGAAGCGGTTGCCGCTGTACTCAAATTGCATTTCAACAACGAGCTGCTGCTGGATAATTACCGGGATTTCGGCAGTACTCCCAAAGAGCGTCCGGACGAATCGCATATGAAAAAACTTCTGCTTTTTGCCGGTCGGGCAGATGGCATAACCGTACCGGAACTGCTTCGGGTCATTGCAGAGCGCACCGGGATCAAAAGTACCCAACTGGGAAAAATCATCTGCCGTGCCGATAAAACCTTTATCAATGCCGATCCGATCGATGCCGAAAAAATCCTTACGGTTTTCAAGAAAGATAAAGAGTGGCGCTTCAAATACGACGAGCCACGGGAAAATCGGCAGAAAAAATCCGATCAATCAGAACGTCCACAAAAAAAGAAAAAGATAAAAACTCATAAACCTTTGCGGGAAGAATTTTTCAAATGGATCGCCGAAGAAGAATGATTCCGGCAAAAAAAACAAAAAAAAGCGGGGGGGGAGACCGACAGTGGAATACCCCCCGTTTTTTGTATCAGCTTTACGGAATGATCACGTCAAAGTGCAGAAATGCCCGGTCATCTTCCAAATCATTCCGGAAAACTATCTCATAACTGTCTCCGTTTCCGTTGAAAAGTTCTGCTGAAAAGAAGGAATAAAACGGTTCCCCCAAATGTGTGGCATAGATCCCCAAATGATGTCTGCCGGATGGCAGAAGTTTTTTCAGATCCATCACCGCAGAAAATTCCCCGGTTGTCAGAGTGTGACCGCCATCAGTAACGATGGGAGCAATTTTTTCAAACGATCCGTCTCCATTGAATTCAACGAGATAAGATTCATTGAGGAACAAATCAACAGTCATAGAATCTTCATAACTGAATGCCGGCATATCCGCAATTTTCAACTTCAGAAACACTTGTTCCCAACAAGGAGGATCTTCCCGCAGCTCTTTTTGCCGGGCGATCTCCTCCAGCCAGGCTCGGCCTTCCGGGGAACTGACCTGATGATAAGGACGCAGATATTCTTTGAAATCCGGTTCTCCGGCATCAAAGAGGATTCCGGCACAACCATAACCATCCAGTGCAACATCCGGCAAATTTTCCGCGACACGCCGGATCTGACCGGGAGTGTTTTCATCCGGAGTCAAAAGATAAGCGTTCTTGCCGTTGATATCAAATGGAAGTCTACTCCAATTGCATGATGCATCCACCCGACGCGGCTCTCCGGAAAAGTTGGCAAGGATCAGCAACGCCCGCTGACGGTCTTGAGAAATCATCAGATAGTGTCCGTCCTGAATATCGTATTTGAATATACCGGTACTGTTAAAGTCATTTACCACCAGCATATCACGTTCGTTGACAAACAGTTTCCAGAGTTTCCACAATGGCCGGAATGCCCTGTCGTTGATCCCCGGCTCTTTAGGATGTACCAAACTGCAGGAGATGAATTGTTCCCCAAGCGCCGAATGGGGATATTGCCCGGCGGAAGCAATAAAGGGAACTATTTCTCTGGTAGCATATTCCGGAAAAGCCGCACTCCACAAAGTCCCGCAACTGCCGCCGGCTGCCATACTGAAGTACCCATACTCCTTTCTGCCCCGGATAAGCATTCCGCGTTCTCCTTCTCCGGAAACGTAACCATTCATGAAATTCATTCCCAATGCGGCATAGTGCGCACCGGTATGGGAGAAAAACAATCCGTTTTCGCCGACCCGTTCACGCAAAGATTTCAACTTCATGTACTGAGTACGGAATCCGGTTTTCCCGTCCACGAAATCTTCTGAAGGAGCTTCCGAATGGGTCAATGCCCCGCCGTAATCCATGTATAACCCATCGTAATCCTTTTGCAAATAACGGTCAAACCAGCTGCAGAAACTCTCTTTTGCCGATTGTTCGGCTCCGCGCATGTAAAGAGCAACTCTCATTCCGAGAGCATGAGCCTTTGCAATTACCTGACGTAATCTCTTTTCATCAAAAGGGATACCGCCATTTTGAATATCCAGACGCCAGTTTTCATGGATTATCAACACGTCACACCCGGAATCGTGCAGCGCATCAAGCACATCATCTGATGGATAACGGACGGTATTGTCCAGATAGTGATACATGGTAAACGGCGGCATGTGCCGCTGCCTGGGTGGAGTTTTAAGAGACCAGCCCCAACGGTTGCGGAACTGAAAAACCAGATGATCTTTTTCAGCCGGAACATTTTGGAAATTCCAGATAATCGCCGGGGAATTGTTCTGCCAAAGCAAAGAAGTCCAATTTTCACCGGGCTTTCCGGAAAGAGTAGTCCCACCTTCCATAAAAAATTCAAAATAGAGTTCTTCGCCGCCATTCTGAAAACAATTGAATGTGGCAAGCGGCAAAATTTCCGGCAGTTCCTGCGTAATATTACGCTCAACAAAACGTTTGGGAGAAAGATCCTGTATGATTGCACCATCCAGTTTTGCCGGACGGTGCAAAACAGCATATCTGGCATCGTCAAATGATGAAATATCGGTATTGAAAGAAACTTTCAAATATTTAAAAACCCTTTTATCAGCCCGGTTGGAAAGAAAAAAACAGTCAGTAAACACCGTTCCATCTGCAAATATCTCATACTGAAAAACCGCCAGCAGATCTTCGCCTTTTTTTCCGTCAGCGGTAAAAAATTCCACCTGATCAAAACGGATGATATCTGCACCGTTTTCCTGAGAAATCACGGCATCTCCGGCGACTCTGGCGTAGTAGACATTTCCCGCGCCATCTGCTATGGAAAAAGCAGTTCCCCTGTTGACGATCACCGGCAGATAAGAACCGTCAAAACGGCGGACTTCCACCATCGACGGCATGGGAGAATTTTCAAAAGTTATCCGTTGTTCTCCGGAAACTATCTGATAATAATTATTCATAAAAATGCGCCTTAAATTATGTACTCTATTTGCATCGTTATTAATGTACATCATTATGTAAAAAAATTCAAGCATAATTCACAACAGAACAGAGTACCAACGATACAAGTGTCTTTTTGTTAAATACAACAACTTGACAGATGTTGTATATGATGATATATTAATAGACATAGATATTGTACTATGCCCAAACGACAGGAGTCAGAAAAAATGCAGAACCATGGCGGATTGCAGTATGTGCCGCAAATTTCGGCGGCAGAACAGGTAGTATATCTGGATTTTGACGGAGAATTGACCCGTTACAATGGCGAAATATTAACCGTTGATCAGGTAACGGTCAATAATGCAAAATTGACCGCTGAACGCATTAACAAAATCGTTGCAACACTCAATAAACAGTATGCTTCGCAAAATGTCCGGTTTGTCACTGAAAAAACGGCAGCAGGTGAATACTCCACCATATTTATCGGTAAAACTTCGGCTTTTGACCAATACGGCAACTTTGCCGGTCTTGCAGAAACCATTGACAAAGGCAATCAGATAAAAGACGATAACGCCTTTGTCAACCTTGATTCCACGGCTTCGGATGCAGAGATCATCTCCACCATTTCCCACGAAACCGACCATCTCCTCGGCACGCTTAATCACGGCGGAAACGGTCTTGCCTCCCACGCTGCGGTTGTCATTGCCGATTATCATATCAGCAGCGGCAATGTATCCACTGGAATTTCGTTGAAACATAATGACATGTACATCTACTCCGCCGGGGTAGCAAGCAAAACCACCGTAAACGCTGGAGGCGCAGTATATGTTTCCAATGGCGGGACGGCAAGCAATACGGTGATTTCTTCCGGAGGCAAGATGGCCGTATCTTCCGGGGGCAAAGCGGATAATACCATCGTGGACAATTTTGGTTCAATGTATGTTTACAGAGGCGGTGTGGCGAATGGCGCGACCGTTTACTATATGGGGCAGCTCTATGTGGATAACGGTGCAAAGCTCAACAACGGCATCATCCGTTTCGGGAAAACCTACATTTCCAGCGGTGCAACGGCAAGCAACACCCATGTTTCTTCCGGAGGTTTGGTCTTTGTTTCCAGTGGCGGAAAAATGGAAACTGCCACCGTTTCAAGCGGCGGATGGATACATCTTTACTATGGAGGTCATGCCAATAATGCCACGGTCAACGGTTACGGAAGATTCTATGTTTCCAATGCCGCTTCAGCCAATAATGTAACGGTAAACTCCAACGGCTTGAGTTTCATCTATGCCGGAGGAAAAATGGTCAAATCCCTGATTCAAAAGAGCGGTTCAGTCCATGTTTACGGCGGCGGGACTGCCAGCAGTGCCACCGTTTTAGGCGGTGTCACCGTCTATCAGAACGGCAAAGCGGAAAATACTCTCGTTTCTTCCGGAGGAAAAGTTACCGTCAACGGCGGCGGCAAAGCCATCAACACCACCA
>SUWL01000108.1 GCA_015061495.1 Lentisphaerota bacterium | reverse complement strand
TGCAAACGTTTTATCTCTGAAGCCAACAAAAAATTTTTGATTTTTCAGATGACGGTCGCGTTTTTTTATTTCTGAAAAATAACTTTGTGCAGAACTGTCAAGGATTGCCTGACAGTTCCGTAATTCAAAAAGTTACTTTTCTTCTTCGGGTTTGTCAAGGATATTGCTGCCGTGATCCGGAGCTTGCCAAAGGGTGGGGACAAATTGTCACCCCCCTTGCAATTCAGACTGCCGGAGGCAAACAAAAGGTAAATTGTTCCACCGCCAAAGGAATTTTCCGCATTATCCAGTCCATCCCTTCGCCGAAAGCGGAGCCTTTCAAATTGTGGATCGCTCAAGTTGCTGCTGAACGGCTTGACCAGATGCAGGATCCGGAACTTTCCATCGGGCAAGCCATGCGGGACTACAAACGGCTCGGTTATTCTACTGGATCAATCAGCGGTTGAAATCCATTGAAATCCGCAAAGAATTGACCGATGAATGGAAAAAACACGGTATCGAAGAAGGTCCGCAATTTGCCATTTTGACCGATATCATCTACAAATCGTGGGCAGGCAAAAGTGCCAAAGAGTATAAACACTTCAAAGGGCTTAAAAAGGAAAATCTGCGTGATAATATGACCAACCGGGAACTGGTTTTGAACATGTTGGCAGAAGTTTCCACTAAAGATATTTCCGAAGAGACCGATCCGGAAACTTTTTCAGATCACATGGATGTTGCCCGCCGGGGTGGAAATGTCGCCAGAACCGCCCGCGAACAACTGGAAAAAGAGCTTGGTCACTCCGTCATTTCTCCGGATAACGCGAAATCGCTTGCCAACACAGATTTGCCGGAACTGGAGAGGTAATTTCAAAAGTCCTCAAAAATTTTTGAAATTCATCGTTGCGATCTTAAAACGGAGCGTTTCCGGTGGTTATTTATTCAATAGCCACGCTCAAACTACCACTTTAATCTCATCAACGTTGATTTTTCAATCTCTTTTTGAATTACTTTTGAAATTACCTCCGGACTTTGAAAAATAAAGTACCACCGAAGTACCATTTGAATATATTTAACAATGATTTTTCAGGGTAAGACGGACTTCGGAAAAACTCCTCGTGGAGATGCCATTTTTGTTGGTTCGCTGACGCTCGATTTGACAGACATGACAGACTTTACAGACACACCACCTGCGGGGGCAGCGGCACGTTTGCCGCCGCTACTTTCAGTACCGGCGGGGTGAGCAGTCCGCATGGGACGAGCAGTTTGCGACCATCGGTTTCGTAAGCACAGAAGGTTTTCGGTCCCATCCAGGGGGTCCATTTATCTTTCAGGTAGAATGGTCCGAAAGCGTTGCGCCGGTGGCTGACCACTTTTATATTCAGAATATTTTTTTCTCCGGGTTTGATCAAACCGGTCAAATCCACTGATTCCGGCGGCCATCCGACGGTCATGACCGGAGAATCATTGATATTGATTTCCATGATCGAACCCGCCCAATGCGGAATTTCCAGAAAGATTCTTTTTCCTTCCGGCAGATCCGGCAACTCTCTGCTGTATGTTACAGCTCCGGAGTAATATGGGAAACTCTGTTTACACCAGTTGCCGCAGTTGAGTGTTTCCGGGGTGTTGGTGATCGCATCGTTTTTATCCACGCCGAATCTGCCGAGGATGAAGATATATTCCAAACCGGCGCATGCGGTATCGAAATCCGACTGGCAGAGCAGATGATTTTCGCCGGTGCATATCACTCCTTCGGGGATATCGACTGTCCGTATTGCCCGGTCGACGAACCATCCGGTTTCTCCGGTGGTGGTGATCGGCTGACCATTGAGTGTCAGGCGGCATTTTTCCGGTTCTTCCAAAGCGATTTTCACGTTGTGCGGTATGTTTTTGACGTTGAAGCGATAATCCAGGAGCAGTTCATATTTGCGGGATGGAGTTTGTTTTTTGCAGCACCAGGGCTGGGGCATTGCTTCGCCGCGTGCGTTGCCGCCGAGTTCTTTGCGCAGAATGGAGTCAGTCGTCAGAATATACTGGTTGTCAAAACGTTTTACTCCGTCAACAGTTACTCCGGCATGGTCGAGCAGCAGGCAATTCGGTTCATCGTTCCGGAATTCCCAGTCGGTTGCGGGCAAAATTATTTTGTCGCACTCTGCCGGAGCTGTTATTTCCGGAGCAGAGAGCAGCTCTGCCGGGACAGCTTCCCGGGAAATCAGGAACAACCGGGAACTGCGGGGGGCGAAGCCGGCGGAAAAATGGTATTGACCATCGGAATAGCTGTACTCTTTTTCTGAAATTTTGCCGGTCACAGTATCCAATTCGTAAACTTTTCCGTCTTCGGGCAGAGCGAGCGAAATATTGATCCGTTCAAATGCGGTATTCCGTTCAAACACCCGGGGATTATTCAGCATATTTTCAGCGAATTCCGCGCCGGTATTGGTAACAAAAAAGAGTGTGCCGAAAGATTTTCTGCCGGTAAATGCCAGCATCGGCCCGGCTTCTTTGCCATCGGGCGTTTTCAGAGAAAATACCCTCACCCGGGGAGAGAGTTCTGAAATTAAGTTATCCGCCGTTACCGGGTGGAAGTGATCCCGGAAAACCTCCTGCGCCCGGGAAGAGCTGACCGCATCGACATATTCCGGAGCTTTCCCCAGATAACAGACCATGCCTCCGGCAAGCGCGAAACGGTGCAGCAGTTCCAGAGTGCTCTGGCGGATGGTCAGCAGCTGCGGGATCAAAACCGCCTGATATTCCGCCTTGCCGATTTTGAGTGTGCCGGAATCCACTTTGCCAAGTTTGGCCATGATCACTTCATCGCCATAGTCGAAATCCAGATTTTCCGCCAGCAGGGTGTTGGTCAATTTTTCAAATGCGGTATCGTATGGCGGTCGTGCGACGGGTATGATTTCATCCAGCGGCAGATAGTTGCACCAGCGTGATTCGATCGGGTGTATGAATAGAAGTTTGCGGATCTCTTCGGCTCCGGTCAGGGCGGCTCCGAGCCGGGCGAAGTGATCTTCCAGCACATGATACTGTTTGTACCAGGGTGACTGATAGGAGATGCTGGCCGGATAATCCCGTTTGGCTTCACCGGCCATTGAATAAAATGCCAGATGCTGACAGCGGCAGTTGATTCCCAGCGCATATTGCCAGTCGCCCAGAGCTTTGTGCCCGGCCAGCGGGAAATCCCATCCGGTCGTGCCGTATGTTTCACTCAACCGCAGGGGTTTGCCGAATTGCCGCGCGGCGGAAGTGCATTGTTTGACAGTGGTAAAAATATTCCAGATTTCAGTAAGCAGGTCGATTCCCGGCACTTGCATATATTCGTAGAAACGCATTGCGGCACCGACGGTGGCCACCTGTCCGGTAAGGGAATCTTCAGAAAGGACATGTCCGGTGAATTTAAGCGAATTTTTTTCGCACCAGCTGCCGATCTGCCGGGAAAATGCATCGGTAAAAAGTTCGGTTGCCAGATTGAAAAACTGCCAGCGGAACTGACTTAAACCATCCGCCGGATCGAAGAACAATTCCGGCAGATGCCCGGTTATACTGCAGTGATATTTTTCCTGAAACTTTTCGGGCATGGCTGCTGTCCAGGGGAGAGCCATCCATGAGAAGTGGAGATAATTGGGTTCATCAGTAAATATTCCGGGGATGGCACCGCCGAATTTTTCTCCGGTCTCCTGCCGGTATTTTTCGTGAGTGACAGCAATGAATTTGCCGACCGCTTCCGGATTCATGGTATCCAGATAGGTTTCCCCGTTGAACCATGAGGAACTGTTATGGTACTGCCAGTAGATCCGGAGGAAAACTTCATTTTTTCCCGGTGTGATCCCCGTTGAAGGATCTGTTTCCCGATAGTTTTTGATAACTCTTTTGCCGGCATCGATTTCTGCCAGATAGTATCCGACGGTAAAACCGTCTTTGCCCAAAGCTGCCGCATCAGAGGAAAATTCGGAGCGCAGCTCTTTCATTTTGAATCTGTCATCTTTGGTCACCAACCCTCCGGCCGCACCGGATGGCCAGCGATCTTCATCGTAAAGCCACGCCTGCATGCCCAGCTTTTCAGCTTCATCGACACAGGCTTTGATGCAATTGAACCACTCTTTTCCCAAATATTCCGTATTCAATCCCACCCGGGAGTGCATGAAAAATCCGCCGAATCCCATTTCGTGAAATGTCCGGATCTGCCGGCGCAATTCTGTTTCATTCAGGCGGGCGTTCCACGCCCAGAAAGGCATTCCCCGGAATTCTTTGCCGGGAGAACTGAAGTTATCAAAAAAAATTTCAGAATCCACGCTGTTCATATTGTCAAACCTTTGGTGTTGGCAGTTGAGTAATTTTTTAAGCACGTGCTTAATATACCCCGAAGGAAAAGGAAAAACTGTGATATAATTCCGAAAAAGTTGTAAGAAAGTCTCAAAATAGAGAGTGCGGCACGTTTGCTGTCTGCAAACACACGTGGTGCGTGCAGGCGTGGCCGGTGGAGCATATCGGCGGATGGGGGGCCAGAATTGTTTTTCTGTGAAAGCGGTTGGTTTTCAAACTGCTCTCCGGTCAATTCCGGAATGGCTTCAAAATCTTTCTGCAACGGAGCTTTTACGGAATCATATTTTGAATCTTGCATGACCTCATCTGCCACTTCGTTCGCGATATACATACGGAGCCCTCCGGCTTCGGGAGCAAAAAATCTCGCTTTTCTTGAAAAGAGAAGGGGGCGTGGGGGAAGGGAAAAACTTCTATTCCCGTGAAAAGAAGTTTTTCCTGTCCCCCGCATCACCTACCCTTATCGGGAACAGAGCCTTTTGAAAAAATAAAAGTACCCGGCTTCCTTATGAAACCGGGCTGATGCAGTTTATACAGCACACATTTCCGGAACAATCAACAGCTCCGGATTATTTTTGGCAAATTTTGCCGTTTATGAAACAGTTTCCCCGGCGTTGCCGCCGGGGACATGATATCATAAAGCTTTGACACTTCCGTTCACATGGACTTCGTTAATTACGAAGTGGCCGTTGGCAAAGATCGATTTGAAACTCTCCGGAGTATTGGTATCTACGTGACCATCCGCCCAGAGTGCATTCATCTGACCGTTATGCGGAAAATTCATTAAATTGTTGCCGTTGATGGAAAATATCGAAGCAACACCACCAAGGGCGGAATCGTTTACCCGGTATCCTTCTGCAAATATAAGTACACGGGAGTGCGCTTTTGCTTTTTTCAATTGCAGCATGAAGCTGAGTGCCGTGTTGCTGCTGAGTCCCAAATTAACAGGTGCCTCTGCGTCGTAAATGTACGGATGATAATCTCTACCGAATGAAACTGCATATCCGCCGCTGAATTTGATCATTTCATCCCGGGTATTGCCTGCCGGCATGACAGCGGGAGTTCCGGCACTCGGGCACATAAGAGTACTGTAATCAGCCAGATAGCCTTTGCCGGGTTCAACGGGTTGTCCGATTGTTTTGAATCCCAGAACCAGTGCGCCGGAGAGTGTATAGGTGCTGTCTGCTGCTATCTGATCGAAAGATCCGGCACCCATTTTTATCGGCAATAAGTCACTATTGTCATTGGAATACTGCAGGGCAGCCATGCCATTTTGTTTGAGATTGTTGATACAGCTTGCGGCTCTTCCGCGTTCACGTGCCGAATTGAGGGCGGGAAGCAATATTGCCGCCAGAATTGCGATAATCGCAATTACAACGAGAAGTTCGATCAACGTAAACTCCCGGGAGTTTACTTGCTTGTGACCAAGCAAGTAATGTGTTTTTTCAATGTTTTTCATGATTTTCCTCCTTTTTGTTGATACATTGCTTATTTAATAACTCTCCACGCCCGGATATTGCAATCCTTTCCGGTAACATGAAATACGATCGTTCTCTTTCCGGTGACCGGTTTGATCGGCACTCTGACTGTTTTCCACTTGAAAAATCCTCCGGTCGAAGCGGTGGTTATTTCCGCCAGAGTTTTATTCGGTTCCAATTGGCCGGAAACATCATCCATGCTGATTTTTCCTCCGGCATTTTCCGGGGAGATCGCGATTTGCATTTCAAGATATTTCGGAGCTTTATTGCCGAAATCAACTTCTCCATAACTGATCACCGCCCCGGTACGTGCCAGTATCCAGTTTCCTTTTTCTGCTTCGGTGGCCCGTCTGCTGCGTTTGTTGAAACCGAGAGAAGGATGCCATTCTTTGAATGCGTAAAGCAGCCAGGAGGAGTCTTCAGCGGTGAACCATTTCCCGGGATCCGCAGTGAGCTTTTTGGAAACTTTGAATTGCGGAGCCTGATAATGGATGGATTCCCCGGCATCGGT
>SUWL01000012.1 GCA_015061495.1 Lentisphaerota bacterium | reverse complement strand
TGGTATATCCGAGCCCCAGCGAAGCGACTCGTCACGGCGTAGTGAAACGAAGACGGAAGGGCGAGTTTTTTCGCAACCCGCCGAGCGGGCGGGAAAAGAGGTTTTTCCCCTCTCCCCAAACCCCACTTCCCTTTTCAAGAAAAGCGGGATACTTTTGGATGACAGATCATGCCCCGCCGTGCGGAAAAATTTTTGCTCGAAAAAATGCAATGATGACAGAGTACTGCTTACCTGCAACTCGATCAGAGTAAAGGATGATTGTCTGGTTCTGCCGCTGCACAAAAACTTTTTCATAACGAGTCCTTTCTGTTTTTTAATCTGCATCTGATCACATGAGCAAATGCTTGCATATATCTTTTATCCGTAGATTATTCAATCTGTATATTTTATTTTTTCAATTAAAATACGGCAATCGCTGCTGATGGCATCAGGAGTTTTCCCCGGACGGTACAATGAACCGCCGATACCGGTTCCGGCACACTCTTTGATGAATCCGCCAATATTTTCTGAATTGACTCCGCCGACAGCAAGGAATGGTTTTTTTACAACCGCTTTCAAATCTTTTATATATCCCGGCCCGACACTTCCGGCGGGAAAGAGTTTCAAATAATCCGCTCCGGCTGCAACTGCTGAAAAACATTCAGTTGCAGTAAAGCACCCCGGAATAGAAAGCATCCCGAGTTCTTTAGTCCGGCGGACAACTGCAGTATCCATATTGGGGGAAATTATAAATTTTCCTCCGTGGTCATAAACATTTTGTACATCCTCCGCTGAAAGCACCGTCCCGGCTCCGATGATTTGTCCTGACGGTGCATTTTTACAGGCAAATTCAATGCACTTCAAAGCATCAGGGGTATTAAGCGGTATTTCCAGCAGGGTTATTCCGTTTTCCGCCAGAACAGAACATACCGGAATGATTTCATCAATGGTTATTCCCCGCAAAATCGCAATAACCGGACACGCTTTAAGTTTTTCAGAAAATGAAGTTGCCAATGTTGAATTATCCATCATCGGACCACCCTTCCGGATCCTCCGCCATTCATCAAGGCGGAGATTTCCTTTTCACTGACAATATTATAATCCCCCTCTACAGTGTGCTTGAGACAACTGGCGGCAACAGCAAAATTAACGGCTGTCGCCGGAGCGGAATACTTCTCATTATAAAGTGCATAAATCAAACCTGCACAAAAACTGTCTCCTCCGCCGAAACGATCCACGATATCCCGGATCTCGTAAGGCTGATAACTGCCTTTTTCATCCAACGGAGCAAAGAATACACTTCCGGATGAACAATCATAAAGCATACCTCCCCAGGAGTTCCAATCTGCCGAAGCACTGCCGCGCAAAGTAAACGCAATAAATTTGGCTTGCGGGAAGCGTTCGGCAAGCTGTGCGGCAACACTGCGGTAAGAATCAATATCCAATTCGCCCTTTTCCACATCACTGTTGGCCGGAATAATTCCGAAAACATCGGCGGCATCCGCTTCATTACCGATTATCCAATCGGCATATTGCAGAATTTCCCCCATGCATCGTGCGGCAAGTTCACATTTTCCGGTTCCCGGTTCCCAATTCCACAACTTTTTGCGAAAGTTCAAATCAACAGAAATCGTACAACCTTTTTGTTTTGCCAATGCTGCCAACGTCAGAGTTGTTTCATAAGCATTGCGACTCAATGCCGGAGTAATGCCGGTCAAGTGAAGATGGGCAACGTCGGAAAGCATTTTCTCAAAATCATATTTTTCCGGCGGTAATTCAGAAATCACCGAATTTTTCCGGTCATACCAAACGCCGCTGCCGCGTTGACAGGCCCCATGTTCAACGAAGTAAATGCCCATTCTGCCTTCGGATTGCAAATCTATGTGTCCGACATCAACATTCAGTTTCCGCAATTCAGCGATAGCGGCAGATGCCACCGGATTATCCGGCAGAGCAGTCAAATACCGTACCGGCATCCCCAATACTCCCAGCGAGGCACAGACATTTGCTTCACCTCCTCCGTAAGTAGCAACCAGATTTCCAGGAAGAGTCTGAAGCAGACGTTTCTTATCCGGAGCGGCGATACGGAGCATCAATTCTCCGAATGCTGCAATTATTTTTTGATTGTTCATCTTTGCACCTTTTCTTACAATATGAGAACTAATTTTCATAAACACATCTTAATATATCTGCGAAGAAATTATCTTGCAAGTCTTTATTCATAACGCAAAAATGTTTTTTCAAACTTTTTTAGTTCCACTCGGCTTTTTTCTCACAATGCAAGATTGAAAATCTCAAAATTCAGAACTATATTAAGAGAACATGGAGGTATTTTATGAAAAACGGTGAAAAAAGTTTAAACAAGCTCTTTGATTTGATCGAATTGATCTCCCTGTCCCCGCAGGGAATAAGCGGCAAAGAACTTGCCGAAGTTGCTCAAATTCCCTTGAGTACCACGTTCAGGATGTTGAAATTCATGACTGATCGGGAGTTTTTGCAAGTAAATAAAGGTATTTATACTTTGGGGTTGAGTTTCGTCCGTTGGGGGAATGTTGCCAGCAATCATAATCAATTGATCAAAGCCTCCCGTCCGGTTCTTAAAGAATTGGCACGTCAAACAAGAGAGTGTGTTCACCTTGCTGAACTTCAGGGAAATCAGATCGTATATATTGATAAACATGAGGGGAGCAACCCTATCCGTCTCGGGTCCCGTATCGGCCAAAAAGGACCACTCCACTGCACCGGAGTCGGCAAAGCGATCTTTGCATACCAGGATCAGCAGATTCAGGAAGAACTGCTTGCCGCCATACAGTACGAAATATTTACGCCGACCACGATCCGGAATGAAACTGCCATGCGCAAGGAACTTGAACTGATTCGCAATCAAGGTTATGCCATTGATAATTGCGAACATGAAGAATGGGTCTTCTGCATCGCAGTTCCGATACTTGATCAAAAAGGCAAATGTATTGCCGGGATCAGTATTTCCGGAGCGGAAGTGTATGTCCGGGAAGACAGTCCCCGTTTGATAAAACTTATCACTGCCGCCTCCAGACAGATAACAGCCAATCTGGCGTAAATATAAAGCCGGATTTTTTTTGCTGCCGGAACTTGAAAAAGTTTTATTCAGGCAGTAGATTATACTTGCCGGATTCAAGTCACAGCCATAGACTTTCGCACCTTCACGGCAGGGATCAATGATCCGGGTATTGATGACTGAAACCAGATACTCCTGCGCCCGGTTGCCTCCGGAAAACTTGTCGCAGCTGGCAAGGTAACAGAATTTAACCATACTGTTGTAACTGGTCAGCTCTTCCACGACAGCCGGGATGTTCTGCTTTGCCCGTTCGAAGTGTGGTTTGGCTCTGGCATCCAGTACGGCAATATCAGGCTTCTGTGGAGCAGTGTTTTCCACAAGGATTTGTTCTTTGTGCAGCATCCAATAGCTGCCGCCCCCCAGAACAAGGGCAAAGAGAAGTCCGGCGAAGAAATATCCTCCTCCGGACTTGGTCTGGTAAGTTTGCATAATACCTCCATTACTTGATGTTTTTCAGAACGGGACTATCCCGTCCGGGGTATTATGCCTGAAAAAGCGGCAGTTTTAAGTAAAAAATGCCGCATCAACTTAAAAGTAAAGCTCAATGCGGCGAATTTCAGTGTCAGACAAATGCGGCAATAATTTGCTTTGCTGTAGCGTAGTCAATTTTCGCCGCATTGCTCAAAGATTTGATTAAACGCATCTGATCAAAATCATGGATAAACGCAATGATCTTATCAGTCGTTTCTGCATCAAATCTGCGGCAATCCCGGCAGATCAAAGGAACTCCGGCAAGTTCAAAATCAAAGTTCTCAACTTCCAGTAAGTCGTGATCCACTCCGTCTGCAGAATAAAGACGTTTTTCCAAATCAATACAGTCGCAGTAGTTGCGGATCAAAAAGTAGAGATCTTGTAAATCACGGTCACGGTCATCGGGATTGCCCACAAATGATTGCAGTTTCAGCAAAGCCAGCCAATAGGGCTTTACTACCTTTACCGAATGTGTCCCGAAGACAACGATTTCAGCATCCTGTTTGGCAACGTCATATCCTCTGACACACAATGTCGTTTCATAGTTCGGAGGCCATGAAATCATACCATTGTTATCAGCTATACCGCCACATGGCACAAGATCAAGGGATATTTCATCACGCAGCCAGAGTGAATGATTCTTTTTTGCATCCGGCAGTAATCCGTATTCCGACTTCAGCAGTTCAAACAACTTTTCAAACTCATCCCACGCCACGACCTGACAGGAAAAATCCACATCATAAGTTGTTCTGGTATTCCCCTGCAAACTGAATTTTCCGCTCCAATAATCCCGGGCAAATGCTCCAATCAGCATGATATCTATTCCAAGCGGCTTGGCTGCAGAGACAACGATTTCTATCAGTTCCTGCTGTACATTCATTGATCACCTCTCAAAAATCTGTTGAATATCTCTCCGGCAATCTCCGTGCAGCGCGAATCATCTTCGGCAAGCAGATCCGCATAGATCAGAAGATATGGGATTTTATCAAATGTTCTGCACTCAGGCCAAAAGGGAGTACGAATTTCAATATTGCCATCAATATCTTCTTTCCAACGGTTTTGGGCTATGCAGAGATTGATGTTTCCTGTACGATAAGCAAGCAGACGGCTACTTTTCAAGAGATGAAGTTGCTCTGCTGCACTTTCGCCTCCCGGCAGCATCGCATATTCAAGGCAGTTGTCCGGGATAGTTCCGCTATAACGGCGTTTTTCAATGCCGGGCAACAACTTGTCCCGATAGTAATCGCACCATTTGCCAATAGTGTTATTACGATCTTTCCAAACCCAATTCCCGTCAGCATTAATCAGATGTCCGCTGTTCTGCAAATCAGCCATAATGTACCCCACCGAACCAAGACTGACACCGCTGTATTGAGCAAGGTTGCGATAACCCCAGTTCAGGGCTTCAGGCTCTGTCAACAAAAGAAAGAGCAGTTTCAAACCAGCTGTTGAGAATGCCCGTCCGACACTTTTCTGCTGTTCGATTCTTTGAGGTTTGGCGCAGTTGCTTATCAGTATTGCAACGCCAGGATAACGTAGAAACATATTTCCGGCTGTATCTGCGTATTGAATTTCCTTGTTGCGCAGCATTTCTCCCTGCTGCGGAGAAACGTATTCTGTTATCAGCAACATATCAGCTGCCCACTGATTTTGAATAATCTTCTGCAATGCAGCCGTTGTAAGATACTTTTGGGCATCGACACGAAGCATTGCACAACCATTTTGCAGAACACTGCCTCCATCAGAAGCGGGAAACAGAGTTAATTGAAGCGGCTCCTGCTTCAAGGTGTGCAGAGCGGTATTGATCTTCTCTGCGACATTGGTTATAAGTTTATCCATAAAGAGTCCTGTGTTCATATTTTTTAATTGTTCACAATTTGTGAACGCCATAATATAATGAACATTGTAGTAAAAGTCAAGTAAGGTCAGAAGAATATTTTAAAAAAGTTTTGAGCTTCGTTTCTTTCTTGCTCTCTGCCGTACTTTGTCAGCTTTAAAATCATAGAGCGAAGTTGGAATATCCTCCGGCGCAAAGAGAGTTTTGAAATCATCCAATCGCCCCAGTACCAGAGCGATGCGGAGCAGATGGTTAAATTGGACTTCTCCGGTCTTTTCAAAACGCTGTGCCGTCCTCTGCATCACATCAGACGGAGCGATCAAATCAATATCGGTCATTATAATATCCTTTATCCGTTATTTACGATATATAATACACAGCATAATATCTATAATTCAAGTTTTTTCAGAAAAATTATATAACCGTACTGATAGAAGAAAAAGGTTATATTTGCTGACTTGAAAAAGCAACAAATTGGTGTTATCTTGTTATGTCGTCAGCAAAAATATTGCTCCACAATTCTCCCACGATTTGCCCCTCTCCGGTACGGCAAAAATTTACATTATTTACTATTTTTCACGAATAACGGGGATTTTTAACGATATCTCCATGATTGGCTTTTTTCATTTGGCTGAAAAGTTCCGTAAAATAATCCTTATACTTTTCTTTGGTATTACAAGTATAGGAATAGTGATCAACTTCTCCGAAAACTATGGTGTCGAAATACTTTCCAAGTTCGGTCATCACCTCCTTTTTCAGCATGAGAAAACACTCTTTTGCAGGTTTTCCCAGCAGGACGATGTACAGCGACCGGTCTTTTTTTATCAAACCGCACGCCATCAACAGTTCAATTTCCCGGATGAACATCTGCAACGTGGACTCCCTCAATCTCTCTCCGGCTTCGCTCTTAAAATATTTTTCAACAGCCCTGCCATCGGCATCATTCAGATTTTTGATCAAATCGGTAATATATGCCCCCTTGCAATTTGCTTCACAAGCACATCTCAATCGTGAATCTCCGGAGCGTGTACCATGGAAATTTGTCCATGGATCTTCAATCCTTTGTGAGATATTTTCTGCGAGCAAAATGGTATTCGCATCAAGTTCTTCCCGGATATCTTCCACTTTACCGTGGAAATCATCACTCCAAACCGCCCAACTGGCGACATATGGGATTTTTATCTTTTCGCCATTGACTTCTCCCAAAATATTTTCTTCCAAAAATTCATCGGCATTGCCATTGAATTTCCCGACAGTACCGGCAGATTCATAGACGTATTCAAATGATTTTTTCTTGTCTTTTGCTTTCGTATCAGGACGTTGCGTTATTTCAGATGAAGATGAAAATTCCTCCCATTTCTGAAACAGTGTATAAAGCAGATCGCATTGTTCCCCGGTACTTTGAGTTTGATCTTTCACCGCCAGCCACTCATTCTTTTTTTTATATGGAGTTGCGTCATTTTGTTTTACAAAATCACTCCAGCGATATTGTTTGCGTGTTTCAGATTCACAATAAAAATCCATACCGGTACAGAGGATCCGGATCTTTACATTCCGGGTATTTTTATAAAAAAAGGTTTCTTTTCCCCTTTTGCCTTCGTGCAAATCTTCTTTTTCTTTGAAAAATTCAATTGCTTTTTCGATGTCATGCATATTATTCACCCTCCATTTTGCTTTGCTGATACTCTTCCCAGATGATATCATCTTCACATACCGGCAGCGGGGCAAGTTTCCAGCCGAATTGCAAAATAGCAGACATTTCGATCATTTCGGCAAGAATTTGCACCTTATCAGTGCCGTGAACCCGGGATTCCAGATAGACATGGTGTACATTTCCGACACCCTGTTCCCGGAAGATCCGCTGGATCACATCCGGATATTTTGCCAGATCCTGCTCCGGATCAACCGGGCAATATGCAGCTTCTTCCCCCTCCCATTCCTCATTTTTATCCGGAAAATAGAGCATTGCTCCGGTAACAGTGTAACTTCCGTCAAAGCAGAAGCAGACTTTGATATTGGTATCTTTTTCCAGTTTATGCTTCAATTTGCCCACATAATAGTTGTATCCGATCGAGCGCATGAATTTTTTGATATGCAAGAGACAAAATTGATCAAAATTGATATCATTCTCCGGATCAAAAGCTTCCAAAACTTTCCAGAAGCCGTAACACCCGGCAAAAATATGTTCATCCTGCGGCACATGATGCATCGGTTCTTTCCGGACCATTTTTACGATTTCCGGAAACTTCGCCTGAAACATCTGCAAAGTGAGTTTTTCTTTTTCTGCAGGATCAGAACTTTTCCGGAAAAGTTCCAGCGTTTCCGGAAGGTTTATGGAAACGGCTTCCGGAAAAATCAGTTTCCCCTGCCATTGATCGATCCATTCGTTGATGGTGTCCTGCGGAAAAATCACCGGCTGGATCATCTTATCCAAGAGTGCATCAATATTCATTTTGTCTCCTTTCATCGGTATAAAAAAGCTGCTCTACAGGAATATGTGTCATCCCGCAGTTGTTGATGGTTGTTTTCGGGGTTGCGGGAGGTACTATTTTCAGCAAATTTCATTATACAATATTTCACGCGTATAACGAGCAACATCTGCATCCGATATCCGGCGGATTCATCTGCGCGGACGGTAATTTTTGAGTTGCTGCGGCTGCTCGGACGGAACAAGTCCGGATTTCAGATAAAATGACCGCAGTGGTTCGTAGCCTGCTTTTTCCATAAGCTGATCCCAGTTTTCCGGAAGTTCGATTTTTACCGAAGTAAAACCTCCTCCCGGAACGCACACAAACCATTGACCTCACATTCAGATGCTGCAAAAACTTCCACTGAAACTGCGGCAATAACGGACATCAGGCATAAAAATTTTTCAAACATTTGTTTTCTCCGTGGGAAATATGGAACTCCATGTCTTATAATGGATTGAAATACGCTTTTATTGCACGCCGCAAAAAAAACGGTACTGTTCACACCACAGTACCGTCATATCTTTACGAATCCATTCACAGAGCAACGGAAAACTTCACCCCGTGCGGATCTGCATCGAAACTCCGCGTTTCCACCCCTTCCCTGCGCCGGAAGGTCACGGCAAGATCACCTTTGCCGTGCAGGATAAATTCCGCACGATTCTCTTTTACTCCGGCAAATTCGAGGTAATTATCCGGAGCAGTTTCCAAAACCGTATCCCCGGCAACCGTCAACATCGCCGGAACCCCCTCGGAAACGGTGTATTCAAAGGCGATTTCTCCGATCGTGACCCGGACTTTTTTCTCATTTCCCAAAGTCGTCCAGTCGGTATTGAGCATGGATAATTGTCCGCAGCGGGCATCTTCAAAACGGCGGACATTCCAGAATATTTCCCGGCTGTCATCTTCAACGAACCATTTACCGCGGTGTTCTTTTGCCAGATAATTGACCCACGCTGCCGAAAACTTCTGCAATGCTTCATGCCCCGGATACGCCCAGGCAGTAAGGACGTAAACCTTGCCTTTTCCATAATTAAATGAGGTCAGCAGCGGCATACCGGTGGCAGCATCGTATGCCTCGACTTCGGCGCCGGCAAGTTCGACGACAGCCATTTTGCAGGCGCCGTCTTCGCCGTAAAATGCGCTGGGGATCGCGCTTAACTCCACATTCGGAACCAGATTTTTAAGTTTGCCGTTCCACTGTCCGGAATATTCCGTCCCGGATGAGCCAAATACTTTGATACCGGCAAATTCGCTCAAATCCCCGTTGTTCCAGAGCCGGAAATCGGTAAAATCCCGTTTTTCCTGTCTGCCGAATTGCGGCAAGCCGGTAAACAGTGTCCCGCCATTGCGGACAAAGGAGCGGAGTTTTTCATAATCTTCACCAATCATCGTATGCCATCCCAGATTGAGCAGCAGCGTGTAGCGGTCAAAAAATTCTCCTTTGCTCTCCACCGGCACGAAGTCAAAGTCGCCATAAGGTGTGCCGCAGAAAAAGTGCCGCTGCTTTTCAAACTTCTGCCGCAGCGGATGAACCAGCGCACCCGGCATAAGTACATCGAGGACCTGACGGCATTTTTCCGGCTGTGCATGTCCCCATTCCGGCAGATCCCGTCCGAATTTACCCCAGACGGAATAGGAGGGATCCTGATCATTGCCGCAAATAAAACCGTTGAAAGGTGCCGCATAACGCCCCTCAAGGAAGGCGATCGGACGGCAGATTTTTCCCTGACGCGGATGGGTTTTGGCAAATTTGAAAAAGTTGCGGAGCATATCCCGTTTCCCTTTGGTCAGAGCATCGTCCCAACTCTGCCGTTCCTCCTTCCACATGAGAAAAAGACTGTCCTCTTCATAAAACATGTTCGCTCCCATCAGCCACGGCTGATACAAAGAGAGAAAAAACAACCCCAGCTGATTCATGAAATAAGGCTGCATGGCATGCTGGGTGGCGATATGCACGCCCCATTCTCCATTGGCAAGTGCTTCACTGGCAGTACGGGCAAGCGAACAGATCGGCATGGTATTGGGAACCATCGTTTCCGCCCGGACAAAGTCAAAGCCCGCCATATAACAATAACGCTGCCCGCCGGAAGCATCACCGGTACTGGCAGATTTTACTCCGGTATGGAAGAGTGCGGCATATTCTTTGAGGTATGCCAGATAATTTTCGCAGGCTTCTTTCATCGTTTCCGGTCTGACTTCGTGATCGGGGTCAAAAGCGTAAACTTTACCGGTCAACTCGTGCGTACCGCCGGAATGCATCATTTCACCGGCGGCTTTTTGCAGCATACCGGACAGGAAATCCGTGGCAGCTTCGACATGGATATGGTGTTCGCGGCAGTAATTGCCCCATTTTTCCAGAAGTTCATCGCAGACGACACTCTTTTCCCTTGAATCCGGATTCCGGTATATGAAACTGCGGATGACGATCAGATTTCCCAGCCGGGTACGGTTCATATAGTCCAGCAGCCACTCCATTTCACCGCTGTCATCATGGGGGACAGAGGTCAGATCGGCACCGACCATCAGCGGGTGCGGTTCGGCGGGGAGCAAATACACCTGTTCAATTTCAGCAGACAACCCGGTGGAAGTGGTAAACCGCACCCGGAATCCCGGTTCATCGAGAACAAAGGGAAATTCGTTCCATCCTTTATTCAGCTGCAATTCGATGCTCCTGCCGGCGAAATCGACCCGGCACGGCTGATTTTGCTGCGAATATATGCGGCCGTAAAGTTTTTCTCCGACGACCGCCCATGCGGGGATGACCAATTCTTCATCAGGGCGTTTGGAAGGCATGAAACTCATCCGGTTGATCAACAGATAAAAGTTTTTATTTTCATTGACCAATTCAAATTCATGAGTACCGGCATCGGCTTCAAAGCGTGCCCAGACATCTTCGAGCATCTGCACGGCAGAATGCCGGCGGAAGTAATGTTTGAATCCGGCAACGCGTCTGCCGTCACACTTTAACGTCATGGGGAAGTGATCCCAAGCCTGATTCTCTTTTGCCGGATCAAAATATCTTGCCGCCATAGCGATCAGATGAAAGATCTGTTCTCCGCTTTTATGGATCACGGCGGAGAATTTGACCGACTCTCCCGGAGCGAGCCAGGCACTCTGCATTCTTGACCAGTGGTGATTATCCAGCGGCAGATCTCCGGCATCAATGACATATTCCGACTCTTTTGCCGGGGGACGGAACCAGATGAATCCGGTGCGAATGACCGACACATGACAATTCCCATACTTCGGCCCGACATTGAAAACGATCCTGCCGTCGTTGAGCAGCTGTCCCGCAGAAAAATCAAAATTTCCGGAAGCGGTACGCAAGTGAAACACCGTATTTTCATCCCCGTCGGCAATAACGTGCAGCCCGGAAAGTGCCCGGCGGGTGGTTTCGTGCCACGAATTGCCCTCAAGCGGAGTTTCCACCGCCGAATAGACCGGCCCGGAAATACAGCGCGGATAGTGGTATTGCGACAATTTTTCCAGTGAACCGTTTTCACAGACCAGCGAACCATCCCAACAGTAGACCGGATGGTAATGACGGCGGGAATAAAGGATCTGATACCCCCATTCAATACGGAAATCAAGTTTCATTTTTCTGTCCTCTGCAGCAGTTGATTGATCTACCATATAATTTACCACATGAAAAGTTTTTTTCAACTGCCAAATCTCCATTTGCACTTTTTTGTCATCATAATTATCTGCGTGATCTTGCTTGCAATTGTTCGCAAACGATGTATATTATGTATCCGATAATAACATATCACATATTCACAAAATCAGAATCTATACAGGGGCAAAAAAATGATCCTCAACCGGGAACTCGATCGGAATGAAAAACGCACTTCACAGCGCAACTACCTGATCTATTCCGTACTCAACGGGCTCTCCTACATGTGTCTGGGAGAGACGATAATTTTGCTGCTGGCGATCAATATGGGATGTTCGGATACCATGATCGCCATTCTCAGCAATATGATATTTCTCGGTTATCTGCTGCTGCCGCTGGGAAAAACCATGACCGCCCGTGTGGGAGCAGTAGCCAGTCAGGCAAATTTCTGGGTATTACGCAATATTGCCGCATTGCTGGTGGCGTTTTCCCCGCTGGCAAATATGTTCTTCGGCCATACCGCGGCGGTCATGATCATGCTTGCCGGAGCATTTTTCTTTTACGGTTTCCGTGCTGCCGGTGTGGTAATGGGACAGCCGCTTTTAGGTGAAATCACCTCCCCGGAAGAACGTGGTCGGTTCATCTCTGTAAGCAGCAGTATTTTTTATATTTTCGGCTTTGTTTCTCTGGGGCTCATCAGCACCGTTCTCAAATTCAACAGCACCACTGCGATGCTGTCCGGGATCATCATTACCGGGACGGTCATGGGCATCATCAGTTCCGGATTTGTCCGCCGCATCCACGAAACCGGAGAGATCATGCACAACGCCCGCCGCCCGATCATGGCCTCGGTGCTTGAAGCATGCCGCTCCCGGGTGATCCGCCGTCTGATACTCGCCGGTATCTGCGGCTATCTCGGCACGGTCATGCTGATGCCGATCTCAATGCTCACTTTGAAAAAGGGTTACGGTGTTTCCGATTTCACGGCACTGCTCTTTTCGCTTATCCAGTTCGCCGGCTGTATCATCACCGGGAGACTGCTCTCCGTGAAAGCCGACCGCCTCGGCGGCAGAAAAGTTACTCTGGCGGGATTTTACGGACTCTATCTGCTGGCGATTTTCTGGATCGCCGCCCCGGCAGAATTCTGCTGGTACCTGCTGATAATACCCTTTTTGCTCTGCTCCTGCGGGCAGCTGGTGATCGTCAACGGTCTGATGCAGTATTTTCTGGAAACCGTCCCCAAAGAACAGCAGATTGCCGGCAGCATGGTGATCTCCGTCGGCCAAGGAACCATTGCCGGTATTCTCGGCAGTATATTCAGTGCTTCTCTGCTTAAAGTCGCCGCCATTATCAATCAGGGCAAAGCGCCATTGGAAACTTACCGGATGTATTTCATCTTTACCTTGCTTATTCTGCCGATCGTCGGATTTTTCATCCACCGTCTGCCCCGGACGACCGCTACGGAAAAGTAAATTCATCCCCGGTATGCCGAAAAATCCAACGGAGTCCCACCGAATTCAGCAAGCAATTTCAGATATTCTGCTCCGGAAATCTCATGCGCCCCAAAAGCGGCAGTCAGGTTCGTCACCATTTGAGTATCGATGACTTTCACGCCCATTGCCGCCAGCACTTCCGCCATTTTCACAAAGGCGAATTTTGATGCCCCGGAAACCCGGTGAAACATGCTTTCTCCGCAAAATATCCTGCCGACCGAAATTCCGTACAATCCTCCGGCAAGCGTCCCGTCCGGCAGATATGCTTCAAAACTGTGGGCAAATCCCCGCCGGAAAAATTCGTTGTAAGCAACGATCATTTGCGAAGTTATCCATGTTCCGTCCTGCCCCGGGCGGGGCATTTGAGCGCAGGCGGTGATCACGGCATTGAAATCATGGTCGATTTTCAGAGAAAAGGGGAATTTTTTCAACTCCCGTTTCAAACTGGCAGGGATGTGAAATTCATCGGTCATGATCACTCCGCGCCGGGGCGGGAAACACCACGGGATCAAGTCATCTTCTCCGCCCGGCCAGGGAAAAATACCGTGGCGGTAGGCATCCGCCAGCATTTCCCAGGTCACAATTTCCGAAACCGCCACTATCCCATATTCACCGGCACTTGCCGGAGGCGGAAAGATCGAATCATTATCTCCGGACATGCTCACCAGTTCTGCAGGAGCGCCGCACAATTGCTGGTAATAACATCCACACCGCAGGAGATCAGATGTGCCGCACTGTCCGGATTGTCAACGGTCCATACGGCGAAAATCTTGCCGGCACGGTGTACCGCATCGACCAGTTCGCCGGTGATATCAGGGTGATCCCAGCCGTCGACACCGTCCACTCCGAGATGCTCCAATTCTGCAATAAGTTCATCCGCACTGACGATACCGTATTCCCGGCGCAGATCATTCAGCCAAAGGGCGCGGCACCGGGGCATGGCGTGTTTCATTCCCCGGATGAGTTCCCGGGAAAAACTGATGAATACGATCTGTTCCGATGGGATGCCGGATTTCTCCACTTCAGCTTTGAGAGCGGGGATCAACTCCGGATTGGTGCCTTTCAATTCGATATAATATTCCCGGCTGCCGCCGAGGAACTGAAATGTTTCAGACAGAAACGGGATCTTTTCGCCGGGGTATTTCTGCTGAAATGCTCCGGAAACGGTGATCGCCCGCAAATCAGCAGAAGAGGATTTTTCCACATACAGCCGCGCACTGCCCATGCGCGTGGTATTGGGGTCGTGGCAAACCATCACCTTGCCGTCGGTGGTCAGATAAACGTCACACTCCATGCCGTCGGTCTGCCGTTCCTGTGAAAGACGGAATGCCGCCAGAGTATTTTCCGGAGCATCCATTGATTCGCCGCGATGAGAGATCCATTTGACCATTGCTTACCTCGTGTAGTTATAACTGTTTAACAGGTTGTTTACAATTAATATACCTTTGCAAGAGGTGAATTTCAATGCAGAAATACAAAAAACGAAGTAAATAAACTTGCTTTTCAGTTGCGCGATGCTATATTAGTTGTGTTATCATTTTGTTGTAATATGACCGTGCTGTAACCAATGGGACTGCAACCTCAAAAAAAAAGGAATAAAAAAAATGCTGACCAAAAAAATTTTCGCCATGTTCACATTCGCCGCCGCCATGCTTTTCACCGTCACGCTCCGGGCGCAGGGCAAAGAGATTTCCGCTCCGGAAAAAGCCTTGAAAACCTTTTTCACCAGCATGGCAAACGCGGACTTCGCAGCTGCCAAAAAATGTGTTGAAGCCAAAGAGCTGATCAGTATGCTCTCCTTACTGGAACAGCTGGCAAAAGAAAATCCTGAAACCAAAGCTGATGCCGCCGCTGAATTTGCCCCCATGCTCAAAGCCGAAACGAAGCTGGTCGAGATCAAAGGCGACATTGCCAAAATCGAAGCCACCGTCATATCCCGCAAAAATAAAAAATCTACCGAAACATTCACGCTCAAAAAGATCGGCGGCATCTGGAAAATCGTTGACTGAAAGTAAAAAATCATGCAATTTCTCCGCGACCTGTGCCGCAACAAGGGAATTTCCCTGGCTGTGCAATTTCTCCGCGACCTGTGCCGCAACAAGGGAATTTCCCTGGCTGCGGCATGGAGTTTCAACCAGTTGGCATACGCCATTGTTTATCCCTTTATCCCGATCTACCTCTATCAGCAAAGAGGGATGCCTTACACGCAGGTCAGTCTGATATTTCCCCTGCTCGGACTGGCGGTGATCCTCGCTCCGCTGCCCTGCGGCTGGCTGACGGATAAATTCGGTCACGGAAAAATGATGCTTGCCGGACAACTGCTGCGGGGAGTGATCTTTTTCTTTCTGGCGTTTCTGGTCTATATCGAAGCACCCTTCTGGATGTTTGCGGTGTCATTGATGTTCAACACGGCAGTGGGGTGCGCATTTCAAGTCGGTTCAGATGCCTATCTGGTGTCCATTGCCGCGCCGGAGGAACGCCCCTCCTATTACGGAAAAATCCGCATCGGTTACAATATCGGCTGGGCGACCGGTCCCATGCTGGGGGCATTTTTTGCGAAAACCCCCTTCTGGGCATTTTTCATAATCACCGGATTGCTCTGTGTCGCCGGGACATTTTACACCCGGATAACCTGCTGTCAAAACAGTGCTGACAACCGCATTGGCACCGAGAAAACACCCTCCGGTGCAGTGACAAAAGAAGAGTCGATCATGCGGACGATATCCGGCAATCCGCGCTTTATTCTGCTGATGTTTGGGACATTGCTGTTGATGACGCTTGCTTCGCAGCTCTACTCCACCATGTCGGTATTTGCCACTCAAAGCGTGGGGATTTCCAATCAGGCACTGGGTTCCATCTACTCGTTGAACGGCTTTATGGTGCTGGTGCTGCAGCTGCCGGTAACCGCATTGCTCACCAGAATGCGGGTGCCGCTGACCATCCAGCTGATACTGGGATCGGTACTTTATACGGTGGGATACTGGCAGTTGGGCTTTGCTTGCGGAGCGTGGTTCATTGCGGCGGCGGTGATCATTGTTACTTCAGGAGAGATCGTCATCCAGCCGGCGCTGTACACGGCGGTATCTGCTGAAGCGAACAGCAGCAATGCCGGCAGGATGATGTCGGCAAGTTCCCTGATGCGCGGCATCGGTTATTCGGCAGGGCCGTGGATCGGCGGGCAGCTTTTCGGCAAAGTTCCGCCGCTGATGCTGTGGGGAATATTAAGTTCCTTTGCGGTAATTTCCGCGCTCGCATTTGCCGCTTCCGGGAGCAGATTCTGCCGGAAACGGTGATAGTCAGTTACCGGCAACAGAAAATTCCGCAACGGCAAAAGAGCCCCCGTCACTGCCGCGCATATCGACCACGGCAGTTGAACCATTCAAATAAAGATACGGCTGGACGGATTCTCCGCATTTTGCCTGTTTTTTATACTCCACACGCACCCGGTTGTAAGTGAAATTCTCCGGCAGGATATCCGAAGCGATAGCGAAATAGACCGGACTGGTCAGGTGTCCGTTAAAATCCAGATGCGAGGGTCTGACGGTAAAGAGTGCCATTTTTTCTCCGCCGGCGGGGGGAACGGGAATTTTGCGGGGAAGGCACTCCATAGCTTCCGGTTCATCGAATTTGATGGGGAGATTTGCCGGATCAAGTTTCACAGCTTTACCGGCATTAAGGTCAAAAAATGCTCCGGTGGCATTGGAAATCAGACACAGATCCCCTGCCTCATCGCGCATGGTGATGCGGCGCAAACCGTAAATGGATTTGCAGCCGTAGACTTTGACTGCGGTCGTCACCTTTTCCCGGAATTCCGGCATCCGCAAAATATCTATCTGGATGGAAAAAAGGAAGATCGCCAGATCGTTTTCCCGCAAAAAGCGGCAAAATTCAACTTCCTGATACTCCTGAAACTGGCAGCAATTCATCATCATATTCACTGCTTCATGGATCTTGAGTTTGCCATCTTTACCGGTGGCAGTAAAAGGGATTTCATTACTCATCTGGTACACGATACACCTCGTTTTTTTCAACTTGCCAGCATCTTAATATAACATTTTTTCATTTTTTTTCAATTCGCACTTGCATTTTTGCACTTCGTAACGTATAATTAATATGAAAACAACGGACAGTAATTCGTTTTACCAAAAAAACACTGAAAATTTAAAGGAATCAATTTCAATGAAACAACATTCACCACGGAGCTCCGTGGTGAAGCCCATGGGCTTCACCACGGAGCTCCGTGGTGAAGCCCATGGGCTTCACCCTGATCGAACTGCTCGTCGTCATCGCAATAATCGCCATTTTAGCGGCGATTTTATTGCCTGCGCTAAACTCTGCCAGAGAGCGCGGCAGAAATGCCAGTTGTCTCAACAATATGAAACAGCTGGCAAGTTTCGGAATGCAGTACTGTAATGATTTTGAAGACCATTTCCCCAAAGGCAATGAGTGTGAAAGTCCGTTGTGGATGTACTGGTACCGGACATTTTACAACCTGTACGGCTACAATGCCGATGTAGCGACCTGTCCGACTGCCCCGACTCACCGTAGCCTCGGCTACAACCAGGGCTTTCCGGATGGCGAAAAGGTCTATCTGCATTACGCACTTAACTCTGCATTGAGAAGCTCTGCTGCCGATGCTCCGATGAAAATAACCCGGATAAAAAACACTTCAACACTGCCCTATTTCATGGAGTGTCTGGGAACCGCCAACCATTACGGCACATTTGCCCACCTGGCAACTGAAGTAAGCAATGGTACACTTACCAACTTTACCAGAGGCGAGTATGAACAGGTAAAAAGCAACAACCCTCTGGGTCTCTGGCATAACAAAAGTGCCAATATCGCCTTTGCCGACGGTCATGCCGAACCGATTTACAGTGATTTCGCCGTGGATATCGGTACAAAATTCAATGCCGGCGATACGGGACCTGCCTACTGGTATACTTTCGCCGGAACATTCCAAAAACCCTGATTTACACCACCGAAGGAAAATTGCCGTAACAGTCCTGTCCCAATTTGCAGCGGGGGCACCGCCGATCGGTCAACCATCCCCGCTGCACCAGAAACACAAAAAAAAGATAATGTCATACAACGTGCAATGTATGACATTTTTTTTATTATTTTTTTGATATTCTCTTGCATTTTTACCCCTCATGGTGTATAGTTGTTATGATCTAAAACAGCGTAATTCGTTTTACCCAACAAAAAAAGGAGATTATTCCAATGAAACAACATTCACCACGGATGTCCGTGGTGAAGCCCTTGGGCTTCACCCTGATCGAATTGCTGGTCGTCATCGCGATTATCGCCATTTTAGCGGCGATTTTATTGCCTGCGCTCAACTCCGCCAGAGAGCGCGGCAGAGTGGCGAACTGCATGAATAACATGAAACAATTCGGACTCTACGGCAACCAGTATACCGATGATTTTGACGGATTCTTTATCAGCGGTAGCCGAAACTCCCGGTTGAACAACAGGTTGCTCTGGTACCAGAACTTTTTCAATATGCACGGTTTGCGCAGGGATAATTTTTTCTGTGCCTCCGGACAAACCAAACAGCAATGGGTCGGCGGCGGCAACCAGTTCCCGGATGACAGTTCCTATCCGCTGCATTACATGGTAAACAGTTTTCTCCACCATCGCAATGAAACTACCGGAATTCCGGGAGACAGCCGTTGTCCGCAGAAGATCACCAATGTAAAAAAACCGTCTGCCGTGCCGTACTTCTTTGAGGGCAAAGGTGCCGGTAATCATTATGGCACATTTACCGCTTTGTGGGATGAATATCAGGCAGGCAGACTTACTGATGCATTTACCGCCGCAGAATACGGCAATGTAGAGGCCGGAGTATCACCGTTTGCATTGTGGCACAACCGCACCGGTAACATCACCTATGTGGACGGTCACGTTGAACCATTAGGCGCTGATCTGGCTCTGACGATCGCCAAATATACTCCGTACACCAATGCTTTTAATTTCGTTCTGGAAGGAATATTGCCGTAACGCAACTGTCGCAACCGATGTTCTTACACCCGGACAAATGCCCTGACTTCATAACCGGTTAAAATTCAGGAAAAAACTCATCATGAAAAAACTTCTTATCTTTTCCGTCATTCTTTTTTCAGCAATGACGCTCTCCGCCGCAGGTGATCTGCGGATCTCACCCGCCGGTAAAAAATTCCAGTACACCATCGGCGGCAAAAAATTCGGCTCCCCGCTGGATACCCTGCAGATATTCAACGGCAAAAAGAAACATGCCAGAATCGCCCTGACCCCGGATGAGATCAGCGTTAAAAACGGTGTTGTCACCGTCAACTATACCGCCAGCGATCCCAAAATGGCGGTTAAAGCGGTCTTCACTCCTGACCGCAAATATCTGCGTACCGATGTTTATGTAGACAACCTGTCCGATGATGAACTGCATTTGCTCATCCATCAGGCATTCCCGCTGCCCTCCGGCAAAATCGAATACTGGAACGGTTCACGCGCCTACAAAAATCTCCGCCGGGATATGGAAAACAAAGGTCTGCACGGAATTTTCCCGGCTTCCTGCGTTTATACCAAAGATTACGGTATCGCTTCAGGGCTTTCTCCGGAAGAGATCGTCAACTATATGGAAAACGGCTGTCTGGTCAAAAAAGAGAAAAAATTCTTCACCGGTATGCGCATGGTCGTTTCCAAAGCGCAGAAAAATGAGATCAGTTTCGTAAGTTTCGCCTTTGACCCCGATTACCGCTACTTCAACGCCGTGGCGGATTATCAGAATTACAAACCGGAATTTTTCCGCCCTGCCGACAACATCGACCCGCGTATCAGCGGTACTGCCGAAACGACCGCCGGAGTATTCTATTACGGCGGATTCGGCAAACGTGACCCCTATTTTTTCAACCCGGAACCTGCCCGCCGTCAGAGCGGCAGTCTCGGTTCATGGGCATGGGGCTACGCTCCTTTTGCCGGAACCGGTGACTGGCTGATCAAACCGGAACAATTCAAATATCCCGATGACTTCAATTCTCCGCGCGCAAAAAACAACAATCCCGTCGAATATATCAAAAAACGGGAAGCTGCCATCGACAACTTCCGCAAGGCAGATATCGCTTATATGTTCTACCTCATCACCTGGGCTGATAAAAAATTCGCCGAAAAACACTTCCCGGAATGTATGCTCACTGACAAACGATCCACCAATGTGGCTTCCAACTGGGTGCTTTCCGGAGGAACCGATATCAGAATGCTCGTTTACGGCAACCGCTTTGCCGATATGACCTTGAGTGATATGACCAAAATTTCCCAAACCCTCAATATCGCCGGATTCGGCTATGACTGCGCTGCCGGTGTCGGCTGGGCAGCTTCACCCATGCCCGGAGTTGACAAACATCCCGGCAGAGCCTATGATGACAACGGCAAAGTTTATGTCCGCGAAGCTGTCGGCTACGCTCTGATGATGGATCACACTCACAGTCTGAAAAACAAAGACGGCTACCGCCTGGGTGTTTCCGGAGGTATAGCCGGACGTATGAGCATCTACTTCAATGCTTTCCGCAGTGACAACGGTTTGACCGACGCCACCTTTTCCGAAACCTTTACCGCAGTTGACGAACAGGATGTCATGCGCTTTATGCTCGGTAACAAACCCCATAACTTCTGCGTGGGTCTCGACCATGAAAAACACGGCAACACCCTGCCGTGGCAATCCTACACTCCGCAGAAAATCAAAGATTTCTACGACTCTTTGCGGGATATGATGATGCTCTTTTGCTTCCACCGCGCCTTTTACTACAAGGTCAGCGAAAACTGGGGCTGCGAAAAATTCGTCTACTACCAGCCGATCATCACTGAAACCCTCCGCGCCGGATATCAGACTGTCCCCGCGCTGCGCAACGTCGCAAAATTGTGGCATTCACGCTACGGCAAGGGTTTGAATACCATCTACTTCATCGGCAATCAGACCAAAAATGAGAAAAAACTCACTCCGGTAACCGATAACAAGTACATCGGCGACAATGATTACATCTTTGCCGCAATGGACGGCAATATGCTCAACAACAGCGTGGATAAACGCATGACCAGTTTCCCGGTAACGCTGAAAAAACGCGGCATCGGTCTTTACCGTACCGTCGCGGAAATTTCCGCCGGAAGCAAAGTCGATGCCGATGCATCATTCACCTTTGATGCGGTCCAGGGCAAAGCCAAAGTGACCTTCAAAACTCCGTACAGCGGCAAAATCACTTTCCGCATGCCGGAATTGTCCGCCCCCGTGGCAATCAAACTCAATGGCAAAGTTATCGCCGCCAACAGCACTTCAGCCGTCCTGCCCGCCGGAAGCACAGGCGATGTGGAATTCACCTGGAAATCCACCGTATTCAAGGCTTCAGAAAAAGAGCTGCAGGAGTTCCCGCTGGTAACATTCAACAACGGCAAAGTTTCCGCTCTGCCCATCGTCATCCCGGCTGATCCGGCGGAATTCACCCGTTATGCCGGTGAACGCCTCGCCCAGTACTTCCCCTACTACTACCGGGAAAAAGAAGACCGCCGGGATATCACCCATGAATTGATTGCCTCCGGCAAAGCCCCGGAAAAAGGCGTCCTGATGATCGACAATGCCCCCAAAGGCACTTTTGAAATCAGAATCGACGGTAACGTGCTGGTGCTGGCGGCAGATTCACCGAATGCACTTTTCAAACTCAATAATCTGCTTTCCGCGGTGCTGGATAAAAAATATTGGGTCTTCGGCACGATCGGCGATATGCACTCCACCTTGCCGACGGATAAATCCACCCGGGACATCCGCAAAAAAGGCGGGGTCGGCGCCGGTGATAAATGGACTGGTATCGAATAATTCAAAAATATCTTAAATCAAGGAATCTATGAATATGTGGAAAAAAGCCCTGTTTATGTTGGCTCTGGCCGCCGGAACATCTCTTGCCGCCGCTGAAAATGAAGAATTGCTCTACTTCTCCTTTGACGAAGGAGTCACCCCGGACGTTTCCGCCGCCGGAAGTTCCTGTACCGGACACGTCGCCGCCACCGAAAATGAGGGCGGTTTTGCCGGAGAAGCCATCCATATCAAATCCGGTATCGTCACCGGACACAGCGGTATGGAAATGCAGTTCCGGGCGTTGACCCTCAACCCCGGCTTGAATCACAATGCCGATCAGGGCGCGATCGAATTTTATTTCGCCCCGATGATCACTCCGGAAAATCAGGAAAAAATGGTCAAATACACCGATGCCAAAGGCGCGGTAAGACGTAAAATCATAATTGACAGAATCATTGAAATTTGCCATTACGATGAATTTTCCCAGGCCGATAAACGCTTTACCATCGGCTACGGCAACACTCACGTCCGGGGAGTTTCCGGCGGTTCCAAGTGGCGCCTGATCTTTGAAGAGGTCTGGAAAAAAGAAAAACGGGCCTACAAAGGTCTGGAGTGGAATGACGGCAAGATCCTGGAACGCCGGATCATCCATTTCGATACCGGCAAGTGGGAAGCAGACAAATGGCATCACGTCATTTTCAGCTGGCAGGGCGGCAAACGCACCTTGTACATCGATGGTGTGAAGGTCAAAGAAAACGACAGTACTGTGATCAATGCCCTGATCCCGCAGGCTCACTCCACGATCATCGGCGGCAGAGCCCCGTTCCAGCATCATCAACCGGGAACCGAGTTCAAAGTCGATGAATTGAAGTTCCACAGCACTGCGATAGCTCCGGAAAAAAAGGAACAGTAAACCATGCTGAAAAAATCACTTTTCCTCACTGCCGCCATTTTTACAGCAAGTTCGCTGCTGGCAGTGTGTTCCATAAGCAAAGACGAAGATGACGAGGGTCGTCAGATCATCTACATGGAAAACTCCCGGATCAAAGTCGGTCTGATGCCGGAAAGCAACGGCAGAATTTCAGAATTGATCCTGAAAGATGATGGCGAAGAGCGCCACTTTTTCCCCGAAGTGGAATTTAAAACTCTGGAAGTGGACGACGGTATCAGTCTGGTGGCAAAAACCAACTATGCCGGTCTGGAAGATTGGGCATGGGAGTCCGGCGCCGTCAAGAAAAATATCCCTTATACGGCAAAAATCGTCAAAAATACCCCGCAGGAGGTGACCATCACCCTGACCGCCGAATTCGGAGCCTGGGCAAAAGTTGAACGCACCATGAGCATCGTGGAAAATTCCGCCGTTCTGCAGGTGTCGGTGAAATTCACCAACACCACTGACAAACCGGTAAAAAGTTCCTACTGGCAGCACATCATGCTCAATTTTGACCGCAATATGGATGTCGGCGGTTCTGCACGGCTGATCATCCCGCTGAAAAATGCCGGAACACCGGTTTTCCGCAATAAATTGTCTGTTCAGCAGCCCGGAACCGACTGTCTGCTGGATCGCCCTGCCCTGTCGGAAAACCCCAAAGCCGAAGAGGTCAGCCGGGTCAGCCAACCGTGGCGCGCAGTCAAGCATGAAGACCTGATGTTCGCCATGCTGATACCGCTTGCACAGATCTCCGACGGAGTGGCATATCACTATGCCGATGACAACTCCTTGAGTGTGGAAAATGTTTTCAACTATACGGAATACGCCCCCGGTGCTTCACATACATTCAACACTGCCATTGCCGTAATGACGGCCATGGACAAAGTTGACTTCATCGATAAAAATGTTGCCGTCGGCTGCACGGTCAAAAACCACTCCGTTACCATTCAGGCGCTGCGCAGCGGCAGCGGGGAAAACTTCACCATCGGAGTGGAAGCGGTCAAAAACGGCAAGGTCGTGGAAGACGTCAAAACGGCAGCAAAACTCCCGGCTTCCGGCGAACCATTCACCGCTGAATTGAAGTTCAAAAACAATATCAGTGATTGTCAGCTCTTTCTGGTGATCACCGGACAAAACGGCAAAACCGCCGCTAAATCCGCATTGCTCAAACCAGTGAAGTGGTAAAGAAAAAATACGTTTTGTTCAGATCCATGCATCCTCCGGTGCATGGATTTTTTATTTGACAAATCTCCATCTGCGGTTATATTATAACGGAGGGATAAAAAATGCTGATCAAATTATTTATCATACTGCTGGCAGCAGGAACGGCAACTGCCGGTGTGCTTGCCGGAAAAAACGGCAGTAAAAAATGTTTTTTCCTGACGTTCGGCATCATCATTGCGGCAAGTCTGGGATTGACCGGCATCGCTCTACTCATACCGGAATTCGTATTGAACCATTTTCTGGATTCCGGAAATAATATAACTTTCGTTTACGGCAATTCTTCCGCTTACGGCAATAATATCATGCCCCGTCCGGGAATAATAATTTCGGTGATTTTGCCGGCTGATTTCATCCTCACTGCCGCACAGCTGAATGTTGCATTATGGGCAATTTATCTGCTGACCTGGAACTGCCGCAAACTGCTGAAAAACTGGTATTCCACTCTTGCCGGCATGATAATAACAGCGGTCATTGCAGCATTGACACTGCCCATGTGGTACACCATGGGGATGTGGGTCGTGCTTTTCCTGCCGATGGTCGATGATCCGCTGGTGGGATTGGCAATTTTTCCCGTCATTATGATCATCATCGCCGGGATCATTGCGGCGGGATTGATCATCTGGACATGCCTGAATCTGCGCCGGAGCGCCGGATCATGGAAAACCTTGCTGACCGATTGTGCATTGTTCGGAGCAAGCGGAGTGACGGTACTGATAATAAATCTGCTGTGCGGATATATTTTTCACCTTTCCGCCCGGCGGTGTGCAAAAGAAAACGGCATTGAACCAATTTTTACGGCAACCGTTTTTCCCGCCAATGATCACTGGCAGTTGATGCAGAAACATCCGCTTTATTCGCCGCCCTACAGCGGGCAGTACGAGTGGTTCGGCATTCCAGGATACGACGAAGTTATCCCCGAAGAAAAAAAAAGATACACTCTGAAAAACTTTGAACACCCGGATATTGTCAATTACCGGCGGCTGCAGGAAGAATCCGCCAGAAATATCATTGCCCAAAGCAAAAATAATGAAGAACCCGTGGTAAGTGCCGCATTCCGTTCTACGACGAGACATTACAATGACCTGGCGGCAATTTATCAGCTGACCGGACAACCGGAAAAAACCATCGCCGCACTGCAGAAATACCCGGAACTGGATCAGCTCATTCCGCAAAGACCAGTTTTTACCATCACTCAACTGGTGCGCAGTGCCACCCGGACACTTTGGATAGAGGGGATCGTCAGACATGCTCCGGACGCTCCGGAATATGCCCCATGTTACCGGAAATTTCTGGAATTTTCCATGACATGGCATCCCTTTGTTCCCGATGAGGGCGGCAATTTTATCATCCCTTACCGCGATTTTTTCGCCGGTGATGCCAGACAGATCAAATATATGCATGCGCCTCCGATCTGGTATGCCATCGAATACAAGGGTGTCAAACTTGCCGCATACCGAAAGTCGAAACTGCGGAAATTGGAAACACAGCTTTCTTTCACACCGGAAGAGATGAGTGATAAATATATTCAGGCGCATGACAGTTCATCTTTGCCGCACCGCTATTTTTCACCTTACAACGCCCTCCACCGTCAGCGGGGAGTGATCAGCAGCGCAAGAACTGCGCTGGCACTCAAGTGTTTCCGGGCAGAAAAGGGACACTATCCGGCAAAACTTGAAGAACTCGTCCCGGAATATCTGCCGCAAATCTACCCGCGAACCGATGGTTCTCCCATGCAGTATGAAAGCAACGGCAAAGGATTTTTCCTGCGGGGATTTGAACGCCGCAACTGGGATATATTCACCCTTGACTATGCCGCTCATAAACTTCAACCATAAACAAGGAACAATGATATGAAATCAATACTTCTGCTTATCGCCGTACTTGCCGCCTGCACCGCATTTGCCGATGCGAAATACTATCGCTACAGCGACAACCGGCAACTTTATTACACCGAAAACAACCGGATCTACCGCTATAACGACAACCGGCAGCTCTATTATATGGAAAATAACCGCATTTACCGTTACAGCGACAACAAGCAGCTCTATTACATGGAAGACAACCGCATTTACCGTTACAGCGACAACAAACAGCTCTTTTACTTTGAAGACAACCGCATTTACCGTTACAGCGACAACAAGCAGCTCTATTACATGGAAAACAACCGCATTTACCGTTACAGCGACAACAAGCAGGTACTCTATTACGAAGGAGAAGACTTCAAACTGCTCCGGTTCACGATATTGATGCTTGCCGACATGTAAACATCCAAGGCATAAAAAACCGGATGCGCCTTACGGTACATCCGGCAATAATGTCTCCCGGCGAAACGTCAGATCGCCAGTTCAACTTCAGTATTTTTATCAAACGTCACCCGGTAGGACTCCATTACACCGCTTTTGTGGCGGACGGTAACTTCGGCACTTCCAGCTCCGTAAAGCCGGATGCGTTCCTCATTGATGACCTCCACATGCGTGTCGATACCGGTTTCGATCACGGAGTTTTCCAGCACGGTAAAGATCTTTGCCTGCCGTTCGATAACGTCAGTCTCAAAACTCATTTTCGGCACGGCAACGGTAACTTTTTTAGAGTTTCCGGCACTGCTCCAGTCGGTATTGAGCAGCATCAGGCGTTTAACACCGGCGGATTCGTCCCACATATTCCAGAAGACCTCTCCGGACGGATCGATCACCCGGCATTCCGGCTGATGCTGCCCGGCAAGATATGCCACCAGACGTGCCATTACCTGCTGCAGATCCTCGTGACCGAAGTAAGCGTATGCGGTAAGCAGATAGACCTCGCCCTTGCCGTAACGGTGTTTGACTACCAGCGGCTGTTTGGTCACGGAATCCCAGAGTACCGGCACCGCTCCGGCAAGTTCAATATCTGCCAGACGGCATTCACCATCCTCGGTGACCGATTTGCTGGGAATGGCAGACAAACTTACCTGCGGATATTTTTCCCGGTCAATACCATTCCAATCCCCGCTGAAAAGCTCTCCGGCGCCCTTGACTTTGACACCGCAAAATTCGCTCAAATCGCCATTTTTATAAAGCGCCAGATCTTTCATCTCTTTGAGAAATTCCCGCTTGAGATGGGTACTGAACTGGGTAAGACCGATCAACAACGTTCCGCCATTGCTGACAAATTCCCGCAACTTGTCGTAGTCTTCATCGATCATGGTGTTCCAGCCCATGTGAAGCAGCAATGAGTATTGCTTGAGATAATCGGCTTTTGCTTCGGTCGGGACTTCGTCAAAATCACCGTAAGGAGTTCCGGAGAAGAAAAATCTCCGTTTGGTAAAGTCCTGACGCAACGGCTGGGTGCTGGCTCCGGGCATCAGCACATCCAATACCTGACGGCATTTTTCAACCTGATTGTGCCCCCATGATGGATCATTATTGCCGAACATACCCCAAACCGAATAGTCCGGAGTCTGCTCTACATCGCAGATGAAACCATTGAATGGCGCAGCATAACGTCCCTCGACAAAAGCGATCTTGCGGACAACTTTGCCTTTCCTGGGATGGGTTTTGACAAATTTGAAAAATTCCCGGGTCATATCCCGCTTGCCTTTGGTCAAAAAGTCATCCCACGCCTGACGCTCTTCTTTGAAAAGATTGAAAAGGCAGTCCTCTTCATAAATCATGCTCGCGCCCATCATCCACGGCTGAAAAAGTGAGAGATAATACTGCCCGAGGTGACTCTCAAAGTACGGCTGATAAGGATGCTGGATGGCAATATGCACGCCCCATTCACCATCCCGGAAAATTTCCGCCGCCGGACGAGCCTGACTGCACAGATGCTGGGTGTGCGGCACCATCGTTTCGGTGCGGATGAAATCCACCCCCGCCATATAGCAGTAACGGTGTCCTCCGGAAGCATCACCGAATGCCGCCCGGGGAGCAGCACGGTGTGCCCGGTCGACTTCGATTTTCAACCGTTTAATATAGTGTTCCATCGCCATTTTCATATCGGTGGACTCCCATTCCGGCTGGGGATCAAAGGCGTAAACTGCGCCGGGCCACTCGTGGCGGCCGACACTGTGCAGCATATTTCCGGCACCGGAAATCAGTGAACTCGGTCCGCCGTCAGCATTGTTATTTGCTCCGCTGCCCATCAAACCGGAATTCTGGATCTTGTCAAAATCCGTGGCAGCTTCAATATAGATCTTGTGTGTCCGGCAGAAATCCGCCCACTTGTACAGCAGTTGATCATCCACCGCCATATATTTGCGGTCAGGCGAATACAAAAATGAGCGGAATACGACAATATTACCCAACTGGGTTCGCCAAGTGTAGTCCAAAATCCAATCCATCGTACCGCTGCTCTCATGCGGAACGGTGGTCATATCAAAACCGACGGTCACTTCCGGAGTTTCATTGGCAAGCGCATACACCTGTCCGATCTTGCCGCAACTGTTTCCGGCGGTGACCGGGACATCCACCCCCGGTTTGCTCAAGGTAAAACGGAACTCATTCCAGCCTGGAACCAGTTCCAATTCACAACTGCCGTCCGGGTAGTTGACTGTAACTTTATCGGCTTTGGCGGCGAAGATCCTGCCGATCTGCTCTTCGCAGGTCAACGCCCATTTGGGCAGAGAAAATTCCAGATGCTGATGCTCGGAATTCTGCAGAATCAGCCGGTTCACCAGGAAGCAGAAGCGGTCGTGACCGTTTTCCAATTCAAAAGTGTGTTTGCCGGGGGAAACCTGGAAACGGAGCCAGAGGTCTTCCATAAGCTGCATAAAGCCGTCATGATAACGGTAAAAACGGGTGTTTTCCACCAGCAGTTTACCGTCACAATAAAGCCGGATGGGGAAGTATGCCGCCACCTGTTTTTCCGCCCCGGGAGTGTATGCCGGAGCTGCCATGCAGACGACGTGCAGCAGTTGTTCCACAAAATCCGCGTGAGATGCCGGAACTTCAAATTCAAACTTCAATCTGCCGAGCGGCTCGATCCACGCCGTGCGCATCCGCGCCCAGTCACGCACCGGGACAGAACCACTCAAATCGTCAGCTTCCAGAATCTGCTGTCCCGGTTTGGCTTGCGGTTGAAACCAGAAATAACCGGTGCGCGTGACGATCACATGGCATCCGAGATATTTGGGACCGACCGGAAATTCAATACGTCCTTTTTTCACAATATCTCCGGCGGTGAAATCGAAGTTGCCGGAAAGAGTTTTCAAATGGAATACGGCATTTTCTTCCACGTCAGCAACAAACCGTACTCCGGCAAGACCGCGTCGGGTGGTACTTTGCCACTTCGGCGCATCCAGCTTGGTTTCCACGGCACAATGTCCCGGTCCGTACCAGATCACCGGGTAATCCAGTTTACGGGTTTCCAGAATCGTACCGTTTTCACACTCAAGTGAACCGTCCCAATGGTAAAACGGATGATAGTGGCGGCGGGAATAAAGATATTGATATCCCCAGTCAATGCGAAAGTCGATTTTCATTTGTCCTCCTGAATATTATTATTGCTTACGGTCTGATTTGTTAAAGTCCGGAAATTACTTATCGTCTCTGCCGTCCGGAAAAAAACACCTTACTGCACCGGGATGAGCAGCATGTAATTTTTGCTGGCAAAGTCGGTATAAGAGAATACTTTATAGCCTGGTATCTTCACCGGATGATCGGTCAATACCACCGGACGTTTTTCCAATATATACTCCAGCATCCGGTAGTCATAGCCCGGATACTGACTGGTTTCAAAACGGTAAAACTGTACATCCTTGATGTCACACTGATCTGTAAGCAAAGTCAACAGCGAATCTTCACTCCAGTTCAGCACTCCTCTGCGACGGATGTTTTCCGGCAGCTCACCGGTTTGGCGGACAAATTCGGACACTTTGCTCTCATACCCGTTGAGCCGGATCCCCCGGATGCCGGGAACTTCGCTGACGCTCCGGCGGGAAAATTCCACCCGGCGGCAAATACCGTAAATCCGGGGCGCTGCTCCCAGCAATGCAATCAGGATCAAGATGCCGATGAGAACGTATGTTTTTACGCTTTTCATCTGATACAATTTGCTGATTGCCAGCAAATATGCTCCGAACATCGGCGCACCGCCCCAGTAAAGATGACGCACACAGGGCACAGGATAATATTGATGCCAGCTGCCCAATGCCAGGATCAGCAGCATTGCCAACGGCAATTCCTCCCGCATCGCTCCGGCAAGGAAGCCTCTGCGGCAGGAAAAATAGAGGATCACCATCGCTGCCAGCGGTAAAATGGCAAAAAAGGTGTGCGCGAACCAGAATTCTTCCTGATAAAAGGGAAACAAGCTCTCACTCAAGTATTTCCAGTTTCCGTTGTCGCCGCGCTCATACACAAAGCCGGATACAAAACCGACACTCTGACGGACAAAATCATCCCACGCTCCGGTCAGCAGTATATAACCCAAGCCCAATACTGCCACGGACAAAATACCAACGGCGAGAGCAAGGATCTCCTGCCGGATAAGCTTTTTTGCTTTACCGGTAAAGAAGTTCAAACCGCAAAATACCAGTATCAACGCAAAAACCGTCACTATTCCGCACGGTGTCCGGCATCCCCAGGTCAAGCCGGCGGAAATCCCGGCAAAAACGAGCCATTTCAAAGAAGATTCCGGCGATTCAAGGTGGCGGATGGCAAAATATCCGGTCAGCATCATAAAAAACAGCGCATAAACACTGTTCCAACTGTGAAATGTCACCATCGTGCAGGAAGCAAAAAGACAGAACATCACCGGAACCAGCCACGACAACCCGCGCGGCAGAAAACGGCGCCAGCAGCAATCCATCACCACCGCCGTCCCGGCATAAAACAGCACGGTCAATATCCGGATAACCATCAATTCCGCACCAAAAAGCGCCACCGCAGCGCCCTGCATCAGCGGGACAAACAGACCGTATTGACAGAAAACATCCCGGAAAACCACCGCTCCCCGGGCGACTTTCACCGCTGGAAACAACATCACTCCGTCATGGTGCTGATCAATGCCGATACGGGAAAAAACATAAAAAAACAAACCGCAGAGAGCAAATATCACACTCCCGCGGATGAGATTATTTTTTTTCATGCCGGATACCGCCGATACAGCATCCTGATTTTTTTCAACAGTTTTATTACCGGATTTACAACTCACTTTTCAACCTTTTCAGGTTTTGCCAGATCACCGGCCTCTTCGATGGCCTCCACAATGCGCTGATTCAATTCAAACTCCACACATTCTGCAGAAACCCGGATGGCATTACGCACTGCCACCGGATTGGATCCGCCGTGACCGATGATACATATCCCATTGATTCCCAGAAGCGGCGCACCACCGATAACATCGGATGAACCGTGGGCTTTCAATTCTGTAAACGCATTTTTTGCCAGAACTGCGCCGACCAGACGGGCGGCACTTTTATTGAGTGCTTCCTTGAGCCAATAACCGGTTGCACGCGCCAGACCTTCAGCGCACTTGAGCATCACATTTCCGGCGAATCCGTCACTGACCAGCACATCACATACTCCTTCAAAAGCGGTATTCGCTTCCACATTGCCGACAAAGTTGATCGGCAGCTGTTCCAGCCTTTTGAAAGTTTCTTTGGTCAACTCACACCCTTTGATATCTTCCCCGCCCACACTCAACAGACCGACCCGGGGGCGTTCTTTATGATAAAGATACCGGGCGTAAACCTCACCCATCAGAGCGAATTGGACCATATTGTGAACTCCGCAGTCAGGATTGGCTCCGGCATCCATCAGCAAAAAGCGATCGGCTTTTGCCGGCATACTCGCCCCCAGAGCCGGACGGTCGATCCCGGGCAAAGTCCGCGCCAGAACCGTCGTCGCCGCCACGGTAGCCCCGGTATGCCCCGGAGTTGCCATTGCATCGATCTCTTTGGCTTTGAGCATTTTTGCCAATGCCGTAATGGATGAATCACGCTTGGCTCGCAAGGATATCGCCGAAGGTTCAGACATTTCGCAAACAGTGGGAGCATGAACCAGCTCCAAATGCGGATTATCAGCGATTCCGTATTTTTCCAGATAAAAAGCGACCCGGTCGCGATGTCCGACCAGAACAATGTCCAAATCGGGAAAATCGACCAGAGCCTGTGCTACGCCTTCAACAACTACACCGGGAGCGAAGTCGCCCCCCATTGCATCTACGCCGATTCTCATTTTCGCGTCCGGGTTTGACGGTCAACTGCTGACCGTTTATGCTTCAACCGTGATGACCTGTTTGCCGTCATACTGGCCGCAGGCGGCGCAGATACGGTGGGGCATCACCGGGGCACCGCAAGCACTGCAATAAGTGGCGGCGACACCTTCGTAACGGTTGGCGGCTTTGCGCTGACGGCGCTGCATACGGGAAGTTTTTCTTTTCGGAACTGCCATTTTTCAACTCCTTTATTTTATAATTATAATCAAAACTGTGCTTATTCCACAAAAACCACTTTCAATCTGTATAATATACCCCACTTTATCAATTTTGCAAGTCATCAGCAACTTTTTCAATGGAAAAATCTGCTTTTGATTTGATTTTTTCCCATTTAAGGTTACATTATGCGGAGCGACTCAACTTTTTGAACAGTACTTATGGATAACATTAAAATTCTGAAAAAAGCCTTTACCGATTCCCTGCCGGTACTTATGGGATACACTGCCATGGGCATGGCGGCGGGAATTTTGCTTGCCGGAAAAATCGACCGCCCGGACATTGTTTTCTGGGCATTCATCAGCAGTATGAGCAGCATTTCCGGTGCGCTCCAGTTTGCCATGGTCGATTGGATAAGCAACCGCACACCGCTGCTGGATGTGGCATTGCTGACATTGTTTCTCAACATGCGTTACGCGATGTACGGCTTGCCGCTGCTGGAAAAATTCCGGGGGATCGGCTTTCTGAAAAAAAGTTATCTGATCTGGAGTCTGACCGACGAAACCTTTGCCCTGGAAGCAGAAAGCAACCTGCCTGACCGCAAGAAAAATATCCGGTACTGCCTGCTGGTCGCATTTTTCGATCACACCTATTGGATCTGCGGAGTGACACTGGGCGCACTTGCCGGAAAAATCCTGCCGTTTTCCACCCGCGGCATCGAATTTGCCATGACTGCACTGTTTCTGGTCGTACTGACCGACCAGTGCCGGGAAAAGCGCAATCGCATCCCCGCATCTATCGGTGCCGGAGCTGCCATTACCGGCTGGCTGATATTCGGAGTGAACCGCATGTTGATCCCGGCAATGATCATTATGAGCGTGATTTTCATCTCATTCCGCCGTATTCTGGAACCGTACTGCTGTCAGGAGGATACCAAATGAACAGCGAAACATTGATCATCGCCGGGATCGTTGCCGTCACCGCCCTGGTGACCATCGCATTGCGGGCTTTTCCGTTTCTGCTTTTTTCCGGCGGCAAAAAGTGTCCGGAAGTAATCACTTACATCGGCAAGGTCCTCTCTCCTGCCGCCATTGCCATGCTGGCGGCTTACTGTCTGCTGGCAGTTTACCGGGATCAAACTTTTGCCCGGGGCATGTGGGGCATTCCTGAATTTGCCGGCACACTTACCGTAGTACTGCTGCACTGGTTCAAAAAGAACCCATTGCTTTCCATCATCAGCGGAACTGCCGTATACATGATACTTGTCCAGCACTTTTGCTGATGCTTACATATCATTAAAGTGCTTGATTATTTTGCACGGTGATGTTATATTATATAAAGTATAAAAAATAAAGTACAGAAATCTGCAGTAGAATTTTTTATGAAATCGAAACACATTACCTGGACTCCGGTGATCGGAAGTGCCATGCTCATCATTTTTTATTTGCTGTCCCTGCGTTTCCGGGGATTATTCACGGCACAGGAGTACGATTTTGCCCTGATGCTTCAACAGCTCTGGCCGGCAGCAAACGGAACATACCTGCCCAAACTCCCGGCGGCCCTGGCAACTCTGGCAACCGGCGGCATACTCTATCTGGCGGCACACGGACTGCGCCTGCTCCATCCGGGCAATACGGCGGCGATGTATTTGTGTTTTCCCCTGACCTGGTGGGTGGGGACATCGGCATCATCGGCGCCGGTGCTGGCACTTTTTATCGTGATCGCCGCCGCGGGACTGTTTCTTGCGCACCGGGAAAAAAATCTGCTCTGGAAGCTTGCCGGTTTCAGCATCGGTCTGCTCGGTGCGGCAGCTGCGGCATATCTGGCGCAAACCGTTTTTTTCAACTGGACCGGAACGGTATTGGCGATTTTGCCGCTTCTGTTTCTCACCTTTGCCATCCGTCTGGAAAAACTTGACGACCGCGGCACCGCAGAACGCAAACTCAATATTTTCACCGTTGTCTACGCGGTGGTCATCATCATGCTGATGGTTCTGCTGCTCGCTCCGGCAGTCTGCCGGTTCTTGAAAATTTCTTTCCCGGCAGCATTGACAGTTTTCCGTGCCGGAGAACACATTTATCAATCAGCAGCAGCTCTGATCATTGCGCTGATCTGGCTGTTTTTTGCACTCAAAACGGCAAAAAGTTCAGACAAGGTTTCGCTGATCTGTTTTGCCACCGGACTGCTGCTGCTTTTCCTGCCAGCCACTTTGCCGTGGTCGCGGATAAGCAAAGCTCCGCAGCCGGAAAGTCTGATGAAAATCTATCCGGAAATAATGGTCAATGATCCGGTATTTTTTGCCGATGCATCAACATCGTCGGCAGTGTCATTTCTGCTCAAGGTCCCGGTCCAGCGGGTCGGCAGGGCCAAGAACGAACTGCCGCCGCCGCAACTGGCAAAAGCGATCATCCAAAAACTTGAACAAGGCAAAGATGCCGTGATTTTTTCCGACCTCGGAGAACTGGACAGTTTCCTGCCGGAAGACAAGGTCTGTACAAAATTCACTTCGCAAAAGCAATATAAAATATTCCTCTTTAAAGGAGATAAAAAATGAAATACTTTGGTTGGATCTTTCTCTTTTTCATCATTCTTTACATCGTTCCGCTCGGCAGCCGTCCGCTGATTTCTCCGGCAGAATTCGTCCATGCCGATCTTGCCGCAGAGATGCTGCAGTCCGGCAGCAGCACTCCGGTATTTCAGGGCATCCCGCAGCCGGATATACCGCCGATGGCATACTGGCTGACTGCCGGAAGCATCAAACTCTTTGGAGAAAATGTCTTTGCAGTACGTCTGACATCAGCCCTGGCAGTCGGCATAACCGCATTGCTGATCGCCCTGCTGATCATGCAGAATTTGCGGAATGAGAAACTTGCCGCGCTGGCGGCAACGATATACATGTCTTTTTTTCTGGTATTTATTTCCGGAAGTCTGGCAGTGCCGTTTGCAATTTTCACCATGGGTGTCACCGGAGCATTGGGAATGATTTTCCTGGCTCTGCAGGAAGAGAGATTCAACCGCCGGAAACTGCTTTTGACGATCCTTGCCGGACTCTCTGCATCGCTGGCATTTCTGACCATCGGTTTCCCGGGGATCGTTCTGCCGCTGCTGATAATTGCCGCCAGCATCCTCTTTATGCGCCGTTACAAAGAATTGCTGATCGCCGTACCGATTTTTCTGGTTGCCGCCATTGTGCCGGCAGTACCGTGGATCATTTTAATGGCACTGAATCCGGAAACCCTTGACGGATTTTTATCATGGCAGAATTTCTCATCTGCCATCGGTTCTTACAACTGGTACATCTATCCGCTGGCTCTGCTTGCCGGACTATTCCCGGTGATCGTACTGCTTCCGGCATCGCTGATGATCGGCAAAGAATCATGGCAGAAGCTTTTCCGCCAGCCGGTCTGTCAATTTTCGGCGATTGCCACCGCCGTACCGCTGATCTATTTCATGATTTTCCGTCAGGCCCCGGCGATCATGATGCTGGTAACTTTCCCCGGGGCAAGCATCCTCATCTCGCTGGGACTGCAGGCGTATTTCAACAACGGCGGTCACCACCGTTCATTTGACTGGATGCTCAATATCTGGGCATTGTTTCTGGTCATTTCCGGTATTATCGAATCGATATTGTGGTTCATGCAAAGTTCGATTCTGCAGGAATATTTTGACATCGTACCATTCACCAATCTGTTTCTCATCAATCTGGGAGTTACTTCCATTATCGGCGGCGGACTTTTACTCTACAGTCTGCATGGCAACTGGCGCAGCCGCCTGTATCTCTACTTTTTCTCGGTGGCGATCCTGCCGCTGGCAATTTCATGGTGCATTGCTCCGCACCGGATCATGCCGGAAAAATGGCTCAATTCTGCGCTCAAAGAGTGCCGTGATCACGCTCCGGATGCGGTATTGCTGACCGACAGAGAACTGTATGCCGCAATCCACTGGAATACCGGTGATCCGGTGGCTCTGATCGATAACGGTACTCCCGATCAAGGCAAATACTGCGTCATTCTCTATTCCAGAGATGAGAAGTGGAGTGCTTTGCCGCGCCCGGAAAAAAGCGTTACTGCAGGTGAATTCACCTGTGCTGTATTCAGCAATGCCAAGTGAGGGATACGACCATGTTCCATGAATTATTTCTGGCGATGCGGTATCTGAAACCGCGCCGCAATGCCGTTTCAATAATTACCCTGACCAGTATCATCGGAGTTACCCTCGGAGTGATGGTATTGATCGTGGTTATGGCGGTAATGAGCGGATTTACCGGAGAGATGAAATCCAAACTGATTGAAACCCAATCCCATTTCCAGATCCGCAATCCCAGAGGTCCGATAAGCGATACGGAAGCCCGGAAAATCTGCAACACCTTGAAAAAATACCATGCCGAAGGCACTGCGGTGATCCAAAGTCCGGTCATGGTGCAATTCACCGTATCTGACGCATTCGGCAATACCGCCCAGCGTCTGGACACTCAAAATCTGCTTTTTGCCGCTCCGGCAGAGGAGTTGAAAAAACATCTCAACTTGGAACAATACCTCAAATCCGGCATGCTCAAACTGGGCAGTTCTTTTGAAGACGATGCCCATTACGCCGTGATCAGCACTTATATGGCAGAACGCTGGAAACTTAAAGTCGGGGATAAATTCCTCGTTCACTCGGCGCGGCATCTGACCGATCTGGTCAAATTCAACGCCGCAGGCGGAATCGAACTCAACGATGAAAGTACCGCTTATCTGCCGGCGGAATTCACCGTTGCCGGCACCTACGCGCTGGGTAAATCGGACTTTGATCAAGTGGTATTTTTTGCCGGGATGGATGATGCGGCGGAACTGCTTTTTGACTCGGCATACAATGCCGGAGCCACCGGGATCTACGGCTGGGGACCGGATGCTTTTGATCAGAAACAGCTGCTTGAATCGCTTGCAGCCGAATTTCCGCAGCACATGGTCATCGGCTGGGAAGAGGCGAACCGTAACTTTTTGGAAGTGCTGGCAGTGGAAAAGCTGATGATGTTCTTTTTGCTGATATTCATCGTGCTGGTTGCGGCATTCAGCATCACCAATACATTGATAACGTCGATTTATCAGAAAACCCGGGAGATCGGTCTGCTCAAAGCTATCGGATGCACGGACGGTTCGATCATGCGTATTTTTGTGCTTCAGGGTTTTCTGGTTGGTCTGATCGGCAGTATCTGCGGGATGATCTCCGGATTTCTGGTGATTCGTTTCCGGCAAGACATCGTGAATTTCGCATCCATGATCAGCGGTCAGGAACTTTTTCCGAAGAAATTTTACTTTTTCGACCAGCTTCCGGCGCAGATCATTGTATCCGATGTGCTGTTTATCGTAATCAGCAGCATCGTGCTGTGTACCATCGGGGCGCTGCTGCCTGCCTTGCGAGCCGCACGTCTCCAACCCTCGGAGGCTTTGCGTTATGAGTGACAATACGATATTGAAAATTGAGAATCTGCGGCGTGCCTACCGGATGGGTTCAACCTCTCTGGAAATCCTCAAAGGGGTGAATTTTTCCCTTGCATCCGGGGAATGGTGCTGTATTTTCGGAGCTTCCGGCAGCGGTAAAACCACATTGCTCAACCTGATCGGCGGCTTGGAAAAACCCGATTCCGGCAGTGTGACCGTCTGCGGAACCAACCTGTCGGCAATGAACCGCCGTCAGGCAGCGGCATTCCGGGCAGAAAAGATCGGATTCGTTTTTCAATCCTATCATCTGCTGCCGGAATTGACCATTCTGGAAAACGTGGCTCTTGCCGGAGCGATTGCCGGAAAGAGTTTCAAAGAATCCCGCAAACGGGCTGCTGAACTGCTGCAAAGAGTCGCTCTGGGCGAGCGTATCAGCCACCGCCCGCAGGAGTTATCCGGCGGTGAACAGCAGCGTGCCGCCATTGCCCGGGCACTGATCAATGATCCGGTTTTACTGCTGGCAGATGAACCGACCGGAAACCTTGATCCGGAAACCGGCAGTGAGATCCTCAAACTTTTTCAGGAACTCCGTTCTGAAGATCCCGGGCGGACCATTTTGATGATCACCCATAACCGGGACATCGCCGCTCTTGCTTCCCGAGTTACCGAATTGCAAAACGGCATCCTCTGCAGTTGACCGGCGCGTGATTCGCCAACGTTAATCCATCAATCCACAGTATATTACCGGAACTTATGAACTTTTTTTCTCTCAAATCCTATCAGGGGCGCGGCGGGATCGCCAACGTTTCCAAAGTTGCCTTCCCTCTGGTCGTGGCATCCATCGGTCACGGAGTGAATCTTTTCACCGACCGGGTGATGCTTGCCAACTACTCATCCGAAGCCATGGCAGCGGCATTTCCAGCCGGATTGACATCCTTTACCATGTCCTGCATCTTTCTCGGACTGGTTGGATATGCCGGGGTGTTCGTTGCCCAGTACACCGGAGCCAAACAGCCGCTCAATGTCGGCAAAGCGGTTTGGCAAGCGATCTTCCTCGCCCTGATCGGGGGTACAATTATGGGGTTGACCACCCTTTTTGCCCGCCCGATGTTCAGCTGGTTCGGGCATGACCGGTCGTTGCTGGATATGGAAATAGCTTATTACAATATCCTATCTCTCGGCGGATTCATCCCGCTGGTGTCATCTGCTTTATCCACGTTTTGGGGCGGCAGGGCAAAAACCCGCTTTATCATGGTGGTCAATCTGATCATTACATTATTCAACATCCCGTTGAATGCACTGCTGATATTCGGATGCAACTGCTCCATAGGTCAATGGCACATCACGATCCCGGAACAGGGTATTGCCGGTGCGGCGTGGGGTACGATCGGAGCCGGTGCCATCGGGATGCTGGTCTATCTCCGGGGATTCATGACCCCCGCAATCCGCAAGGAGTACGGCAGCTGTTCCAATCCCTTTTCCTGGGATATATTCAAACGGATGATCCGTTTCGGCACGCCCAACAGTATCCAGCTGGTACTGGATCTGGCGACATTCAATATCTTTGTGATCCTGCTGGGCAAAATCAGTGTGGATGTGCTGGCAGCAAGTACGGTTGCGATGTCAGCCTACAGTCTGGCATTCAATCCGATGCTGGGCTTCGGTCAGGCGGCATCCATTCTGGTCGGTCAGGGAGTGGGCGCAAAAGATATCTCCTTTGCGGAACGTTCCGTACGCAGCTGCCGTTTTCTGGTGGTATGCTATTCGGTAGTGATGATGATCATATTCATCCTCTTTCCGGAAATCATCCTCAAAATGTTCAATCTGGAAAGCGACCATGTCCGGCATCTGGCAAAAATCATGCTGATCTTTACCAGCGGCTACCTGCTCTTTGATGCATTCAACATCCTCTACGGCAATGCGATCCGCGGAGCGGGAGACACCCGCTTTGCCATGTGGGTGGGGATCGCTCTGGGGTGGCTGATGTTTGCCATTCCCTGTGCAGCGGCATATTACTATTTTGCCGGAGCCAGTGCCATTGAGACATTCGGTATTGAACGCGCTCAAAATCTTTGCACCTGGACGCTCTGGTGGATCTGCGACATCTACATCATCATGCTCGGCAGTGCATTCTATCTGCGCTACCGTAACGGCAAGTGGAAATCCATGAACGTTATCGATTGAACAGTATTGAGTTGATAACAGTTCTGGCTACTGATCCCGGCGAAGGCAACTCCGGGTGATTTTCAGCGGTGAACCAACCGGCATCACTCAATTCTTCGCCATCCGGAGCAAGATTCCCGGAATCATATTCGGCGGTAAAAGCGAGCATCAGCGAGTTGGGAAACGGCCACACCTGACTGGTCACATAACGGAGATTTTTCACCCTGATTGCACACTCTTCCCAAACTTCCCGGTGTATGGCGGCTTCCAATGACTCCCCCGCCTCGACAAATCCGGCGATCAGACTGTACATATTTCCGGCAAACCGGCGGTTGTGTGCCAACAGCAGTTCCCTGCCGTCATTACGGGTGATCCCGACGATAACAGCCGGTGCCAGTTGCGGATAATAGATTTTACCGCACGCCGGACAAATCAATCCGGCATCATTTCCGGATGGCTGCAGAACTGCACGGCACATTCCGCAAAAACGGTGTTCCTTGCGCCAGGTCTGCAGAACCTTTGCCCGGCACAACGCCTGCTGGTAACTCTCGGGGAATTCAAAAAGAAACTGCCGGATCTGGATCTCCTGCAAATTTCCGGCAAGTTCGCTGTTTCCGTCAAATTCAACCGCAAAACAATTTTTACCATCCACTTTGCCCAACAGTAAAAATTCCGGTTCATCCTGCCACAAATGTGCCGCCTCACCCCAGTGCAGCAGCCGGCTGCCGGAAACAATCACCGTCCGGGCAGTAAACGGGATGATAAACTCATCATCTGCCGGGACTTTGCCGCAAGTATCCTGTAATTTCTGAATGAACTCAAACACTTTCAATAACTCCGCCGCCGGCGAGTACTTCTCCGGCGTAAAAAACTGCCGCCTGCCCGGGGGTGACCGCCCGGAGCGGCTGATCCGGAACAACTTTCACCAGATTTCCCGGTAAAAATTCCAATTTGCAGCCGCATCCAGGCGAACGGTACCGGACTTTGACACTCAATTCCTGCTGCGGCACACTGCCGCTCTGCCATGAAATATCCCGGACAATGAACGATCCGGACATCAAATCCTGCTGATCCGTGGTCAAAACGATATCCCCGGAATCAGCAGAAATACTTTGAATGTAAGCCGGGACTCCCAATGCCACATTCAATCCCTGCCGCTGTCCGAGCGTATAACGGTGGATCCCCTCATGTCTGCCGACGACCTTTCCGTTATGGATAAATTTCCCACGGCGCACCGGCAGACAGCAGATCCGGCGCAAAGTTTCTCCGCAGCACTCTCCGGGGATCTGAAAACACGCATCCTGACTGTCTTTACGTACAGCACACGGCAAAGCCGCATCTGCGGCGATTTTACGGACCTCCTCTTTGAGCAAAGCACCCAGCGGGAATCCGGCTCTTGCCAGTTCTCTTGCCGTTAAACGGTAAAGGAAGTAACTCTGATCTTTGCCCGGATCCACCCCGCGGGAAAGCTGCCAGATACCATCCCGGCACTCCAGCCGGACATAATGACCGGTGAAAACCCTGGTTATTCCGAGGTCATCTGCGGCTTTCAACAGCTCTGCGAATTTCAGTTCCATATTGCACAGGCAGCATGGATTCGGAGTCCTGCCGGCAGCATATTCCAATGCCGATGCCAGCAAGACCCGCTCGTAAAATTCATCAGAACATACACGTTCCACCAGTTCAATGCCCAATGATTCACAGCATTGATACAGTATCGGATCACGGGGCTGATCCGGCTGCATTTGCAAATGCACTCCGGTGACCCGGTATCCTGCCTGCAGAGCCAGATATGCGGCAACCGCAGAATCCACGCCGCCGGACATGGCAACAACGATGTGTTCTCCTTTACTCATGGCAAAGTCACTCCGCCTCATCCTGCCTTTTGGTCCCCCGCCAGAGCGAGACCGGGGTTCCCCGACAGGAATAATTGTCCGGCAGCAGTGATTCCCAGCGCCTGCCGGTATATTCAGGAACCTGATGCGAAATCAGATAAATCGTCTCTTCCCGGATGCCGTCAAGTTCGCCAAGCTCCTGCAGCTGATAAACCGGTACGCCGGAATAGAATAATCCGCAATACATGCCGTCGATCTCATATTTGAAAATTTTGTCAGCATCCTCCGGCAACGCCTGACTGATATCATTTCCCAGTGTCCGCCAGTCTTTTTCCATCAACCGATAAGGCAGCAATTCCACCGCGCCGATCACTCCGATGCCGAAACAGATAACCGCGATTTCAAACCAGACCGGGAAACGCTTGTTACCCAGACAATAAATCACCGTCAACACCAGCAGCAGAGCCAGTGCCGCCCAGGCAAAATAGATAAATCCGGGCAATTCATGGCGAAAAACCATCTTGCTCTTTTCCCCGAGCATACCCAGCAAATTATCCGGCAGCAGCAGCAATGCCGCAATCAACAGCAGTGCAAACGGGAAAAAACATGTGCCAACCGCCAATGCCTTGCGTAAAAATCCGCTGTAACGGCGCACTCCGAGTTCGTAATTCAAGCCGGTCAAAATCGCCAGCGGCCCGATCAGGTAAAAGATCAAAGCACTTGACGCATTGGGGATCAGCCACGCCAATGCCCCCATGGAAAAGAACAGCGTCCGCAAATAGCGGCTGAATACCGGCACCGGAGAAATCGCCTGCAGTGCCACACAAAACGGCATCCACATCACCAGCGACCACGGCAGCATCCGCAATGGCAGCAGTAATGGAAACAGCAGCATATCTTCCCAATACTGACGGCTGAACAACCCCAGCCACCGGCTGCTGCCGGTGGAGTTGATCAAATTCATGCCCAGCGGGAATCCCCAGGTCAGAACCACCAGCACCAGCAATGCCGTTCCTGCCAGAAATCCGGGTGTCCGGAATTTACCGGAATAAGAGAGCGGACGACGCAAAAATATCAGTGGAAACACAAAAAACAAGATCACTACCGGACCGGCAGTGAGAAATCCCAATGTCAGAAAAAATGCCGCAGCTATCCATGCGGAATTCCAGTCGGCAAAGCGGCTTCCGTAATGAAAAAACAACAGTTGGGCAATCAGCAAAAAACATGCCGCCATAGTTTCCGGACCGCCGCAAATGCTCTTTTCCAGAGCAAATATCGTCCCGAAACAACACCCTGCCGCAACGATCCCGGCCCGGATGCCACCCCTTTTCCCGGCGGCGACCCCGGCGATCAATGCCAAAACTCCAAGCATCGTAACCGAAATGATCCGCAATGCACTCTCCATCGGAACTCCCAAACGGTAAAGACCGGATACGGTCAGCGGATAGAGCGGCCAAACATCACTGTGCGCCACATTATGAGCTTTTGCGGTGATACCTGCCGACGGAGTCCATTGATTGTCAACATAATTTGCAGTTACGGCAGCATAAAGTCCCTCCTGCCGGAAAAGTTCCCGCTTACTGGTAAGCCACGGTACAAACAGCACTGCAAAAAGCAGAACCAGTATCAGCAATGCTGTCCGCATGCTTATTTTATTCTCCAAACGGAGAGTCAACGGTAAAATTTCCTGTTTTTTCATAGAAGTATGCTTCCGAATTGATTTTTGTTTTTATCCGACCGGTCGGAAAAAAATCCCGTCGGCAGCGGACATTGTTTATAATGTAGTTCACCTTGCGGATTTTTCAACTTATTCCGGATCAAAATCCGGGATATTCCCGGATTTCAAGGCTTTTTCGATCTCCAGCCGTTCAAATCTTTCCCAAACTTCCGCCGGCGGCGGGTCGGAAATTTCCGAAAGCATAAAGTCGGAAACTGCCACTTTGATATACGCTCCGGAAAAATCCCCTGCCCCGAAGTAACGGCGGGACTTGCGTTTTTTACGCAATAACTTCAATACCGTCTGCCGGGGCAGAGTGATCAGCGAGATCCGGTTGCCGTAAGGCATCATCTCAAAAAGCACCTGCCCGGTAACATCGTTTCTGAATGCGGCAGTATCCACGCCGATAATGGCAGCATCAGCTCCGGAAAGCTGCCGGATGATCTCTGCCGCACACCTGCCGAATCCGGCGGCATCCCGGAATTTACCCAATGATCTGTCCCGGGCAATTGCGGCATTTTGTTCCATCCGTCCGGCGATTGCCATAATTTCCTTATCGGCGAACTGCTGCGGATACAACATCGTCGTACGGATATACTGCAACCGGCGCTCTTTGCCGAAAATCAATTCCAGTTTCACCGCTGATCCCCCGTGAGGCGCAGGTTGTACCGCAATGACCTTACCGATCCTGCCGCAGGGAACTTCCCGATGAGAATGACTGCCGATAACCGCATTTATTTCCGGATTGTCCCGGATCAATTCAAACAGCACCCCGAAATTCTCCGCACCGACATGACCGACGAGCAGAAACGCATCACAAGATTGCCGTTTAAGGCCATTGATCTCATTTCTGACCGCAACTGCAATATCATGATACTTCAACTTCTGCCAGAATCCGGCGTAGCGTTTCAACCCGACAGCCCCGATGGCAACGATCCCGATCCGGTATCCGTCTCTTTCCACGACCGCAGATCCCGGCATCTGGAAATTCCCCAGTTCCCACTGGCTGCCCAGCATTTTGCCCCGGAAAAATTTTTGCCATTGTTTCAGAGTAGTTTCCGGGAATTCCAAATCATGATTTCCCGGCACAAAAATTTCATAGTCCAGAGTATTGAAACACTCTATCACCGGGAATCCTTCACCGTAAACTGCCGCGAAATTCCCCTGAACGATATCTCCGAGATCGATTTTCACCGCTTCCGGATAACGGCGGATCTCCGGAGCCAGCTTGGCAAACTCATCCAATGAACCATGCAAATCTGCTGTTATAATAAAAGTTACCCCGCCACCGTGAAGCATTATGCTCCACAGTGCGAGGCTGACAATCAATAACAGTTTTTTCATGCCTGCGCCGATCACGCCATAGCAAGCGCCTGATCAAAATCCGCCTTGATATCTTCGATATTCTCCAGACCGACTGTTACGCGGATCAGATCCGGAGATACTCCGGCTGCTTCGAGTTCCGCTTCAGAGAGCTGGCGGTGAGTCATGCTTGCTGGATGCAGCACACCGGTACGGGTATCTGCCACATGCACCACGATCGCGGCAAGTTTCAGTGAATTCATCACCTTTTCTCCTGCCGCTCTGCCGCCTTTCACCCCGAAACAAAGTACTCCGGAAGCCATGCCGCCGGTGAAATATTTTTTTACCAGCGCATTTTCCGGATTGTCCGCCAGACCGGGATAGTTGACCCAACTGACTTTGGGGTGATTTTTCAGGAATTCTGCCAACTCCAGCGCATTGCTGCTGTGACGTTCCATGCGCAGCGGCAATGTTTCCGTACCCAAACTGGCGAGAAACGCATTGAACGGCATCATCGGCACCCCATAATCACGCACCAGCTGCACCCGCAATTTCACCGAAAACGGTGCCGCTGCAAAATCTTTGGTGTAAACCAGACCATGATAACTCTCATCCGGTTCGGTGAATTCCGGGAACTTGCCGCAGCTCCAGTTGAATCCGCCTTTTTCGACCACAATACCGCCAACCGCCACCGCGTGACCGTCAATATATTTGGTTGTAGAATGGGTCACAATGTCCGCACCGAATTCAAAGGGGCGACAAAGCACCGGAGTCGGGAAGGTATTATCCACGATCAGCGGAATACCATTGTCATGCGCAACTTTTGCATACTTCTCAAAATCCGCTACCACCAGTGCCGGATTGGCAAGTGCTTCCACAAACAGCGCTTTGGTATTGCTTCTCACCTGCGCAGCTACTGCCGCCTCATCCATATCCGGAGTGACAAAGGAAACTTCAATACCCGCTTTTTTCAGCGTATTGGTAAAGAGTGAAACTGTTCCTCCATAAAGGCTTGACAACGCCAGCACATGATCCCCGCACCGGGCGATATTCATCAATGCAAACGCATTGGCAGTCTGACCGCTGCTCAATGCTACTGCCGCCACACCGCCTTCCATAGCGGCAATTTTTTTCTCAAACGCATCCACCGTGGGATTGGCAAGCCGGGTGTAGAAAAAACCTTCCCGTTTGAGGTCAAAAAGATCCGCCACACTCTGCACATCGTCATAGCGGTAGGTGGTACTCTGCACGATCGGCACGACCCGTGCCGCACCATTTTCCGGTTCATATCCCGCCTGAATGGCGAGTGTTTCAATTTTCCAATCTTTGTTCATACTTTATGTTCCTTTCAGACCTCATGGACTTTCATATTCAAGCCGCTCTCTTTCACGGCGTTCTCAATTTTTACGAACAACTCTTCAAAACGGGCAAACTCCTGAACTTCCTTATCTCCCTGCCCGTGGATCTCAATCATAAAATCCATGATCGTAAACCGATCCGGCGGTACCCCGGGAAGCAATGCGACCCGCCGATCCTCGGTAGAAACACTGCGGCAGAGCATCCCTTTGTCCAGTAATTCATTGACTTCAGAGCGAAAAACCACATCCGGCACCCGCAACAGCAGCGCAAGTTCATCTTCAAAAACCGGACCGTTGCCCTTTTCAAATTCCAGAAACACCCGGTGCAAAATCGCCAACTGATGTTCACGGCGCAATCGCAAATCAACATTGCCGCGGATCTCATTGAATACTCCACTGCGCAAATGCTGATGCACAAAACTGATTTCTGCGCCAAACAGAATCAGCTGCCACGACCAATTCACCCATATCAGAAACAATGGCAAAATCGCAAAACCACCGTACAAACGGTTATAGGCAAATACTGAACTTTGCAGAAAAACAAACGAATCCTGAAGCACTTGAAACGCAACTCCGGTGATTATTCCTGCCACACATGCCCCCTGCCAGCGCACTTTGGTATTCGGCACTTTAAGGTACAGAAAAAAGAAAAACAAGCAGGTAACTGCAATCGGCAAAAGCGTTATAGAATATTCAACGACCGGTTTCAACCAGCTGAAACTGCCGGCAATGCCATTGGTATCTTTCAAACTGGTCAACAGTGTTACGAGTGTATTGACGATGACCATCAATACCGGAGCAAGCAATATCAGCGAAATATAACTGCTGAATTTACGGAGCATATTGCGGCGGGATGCCAATCCCCAAACCACATTGAATGAACGTTCCACGTTGGCATTAAGCCAGATCACCGTCCAGAGCAGTACCACCACACCAACACCGGCGACTACCCCTCCGGATGCTTCACTCAAGGTCTTTTCTGCGATTTCACACACGTAATCCAGCATCCCGTGCTGCGCCGGGAAACGGGAATATACCGCTTCGCGCAGCATCGCTTCCAAGCCGAAGCCTTTGGAAATACCAAACAGCAGCGCCACCATCGGCACTATCGCAAACAATGTATAGTAAGTCAATACGACCGCCTGTTGACCGAGCTGGTCTCCGGTATATCGCTTGGCGCTGTATTTTATTATCCGCCAACAGTTGCGCAACCACAACAAAATACTGATTTTAAATTTCATACTGATGATCCCCGGGATTGATTTACTGCAGCGACATTACCGGATACGTTGCCATACCAGGTTCATTTCCGGTCGGCACATCCAGCGGTTCAAGACGGTCAACCGCCCCCAAGCGGCGGCTGAATGGATAGAATACGAACCAGGCTCTGCCGATCAAATTCTTGCGCGGTACGCTTCCGAAATAACGGCTGTCCATGCTGAATGAGGAGTTGTCTCCCAGCATCAGATACTCATCTTCCGGAATGGTAAACTCTTCTCCAAGTGCAAATGAATGGCACTGGTAATTTTTTTCATCAAATGAATTCAGGTGTCCGTGATAACCGCCTTTCATCGAATAGATCTTTTCAAAACGCTTATCCAAATCCTGTATCCGGCTGAATTTCTCCGCGCCTGCCGGACGGACATACAATTGATTATCCACTATTTTTACGGTATCTCCGGGCAACGCCGCCAGACGTTTGATATAATAGTAGCCTCCGGCTTCCTCAAGCATCATTCTGCCGATGCCGTTTTTACCGTCAACATACAATCCCTCGGTATTGAAAACAATGACATCCCCGCGCTCCGGCGGAGATAAATACATGGAAACCCTTTCCACAAAAAGGTGATCTCCCAGCGAAACAAATCCCTCACTTACCTTTTCACCGGGAGCAAAAAAACTTTTGTCTTTCAATTTTGAATAATCCATCACCTGCCGCTCATTGCCGGGCAGCACATAACGGTATCCGGTACTGGAAATCAGTGCCGTACCATCGAATAATCCTTTGGATGCCGGCTGCAATTCAACGATTTGCAGATCCGTTTCACCATTTTGCAGATCAGCATCGCTGCAGCCGTAGATCAAATTCTGTAAAATTCCCGGCAGTTTACCGAATCCGGGATTGGCATTATTCTCCTGCTGCTGATGGTGAACTCCAAAAAGAGTCGGCTGCATCGAACCGGTCGGAATCCGGAAAGGTTGAAAAAACAATCCACGCAAACCGAATGCCACCAATCCGACCACAATGACCAGATCCAGAAATCCGTGGATCCTGCCCCGGTGCGGCAACGATAATCCCGCCAATTCGGTCCGGGATCTGGCAACGGCTTCATCGATTTTTTCCACCGGAGCATCCTGCAGTTCCGAAATGATGGCATCAAAACGCAAGCGCAACGCCGGGGAGAGCAAGTCATCCTCGGCGCGGCGCAACGCTTTCAATTCTGAAAGCTGTTTTTTTCTTTTACGTTCTGTAAAGAACTTCATCCTGATATCCAGCTGTTATTAGCGGCGTCCGGGTCTGCCGTTGTGACGCGGCGGCGCAGGACGATGATGACGCGGCGGCGGTGCAGGACGGTAGTGGTGACGCGGCGGCGGCGGCGGTGCAGGACGGTAATATCCGGGTCCGACCACGACCGGAGCCGGGGCAACCACAACCGGAGCCGGGGCAACTACTGCAGGAGCCGGG
>SUWL01000107.1 GCA_015061495.1 Lentisphaerota bacterium | reverse complement strand
AGTGCCCGCAGTGCCAACTGGGTGGCGTTGCTCAAACGGCTCAACGAAGTGCGTTCGGCAAATAAGGAACTGCGCCGGGGAGAAACCATATTCCATGCGGTAAAAGTTTCCAACCGCCGGATCGTCAATTTCGTCCGCTGCAACGACAGTGCGCTCAGCGTGGTGCTGCTCAATGCGGATGTGGAAGCGGTCAAATTCACCGTCACTGCCGCCGATTTGACGGCGTTGCGGCTGGAAGCTGATAAAAAATATCAGGTCGTCGAGTTGATGAGCGGCAAAGTCATCACCGGTATGACCGGTGCAGAATTGCAGAAAAAAGGTATCGATCTGACCCTGGATGCCTATCAGGGAGTGATTTTGAAATTCAATGCTGTCAAGTAACAACAATTTAACATAAAGGAGAAAAAAAATGAAAAAATTCACCCCAATCACCAAATCTGAATCATCTCAAAGAATACCGCTTTTACGGCAGATGGTAAAATACCCTGCCCATGGGCAGGGTAAAGCATGCTTTACCCTTATTGAATTGCTTGTGGTAATTGCCATCATTGCGATATTGGCGGCGATTCTGCTGCCCGCATTGAATAAGTCCCGCGCCCGGGCGTTGAGTACCGGTTGTATCAATTCGCTCAAACAGCTTTCACTTGGTGTGCAGAGTTATGCCGATGCGTATGATGATTATTTCCTGCCGATGAGAGCCAATGGTGAATTGGGTGCCGCCTCAACCAGCGCGCACAACTGGCCCAAAGGTCCATTGACTGAACAGAATTTTTATCCGTGGGACGCATTGGCAAATGCCTGTCCGGCATGTCCCAAGACGGACTTCCCCACCGGTAAATATTATTTGCGTTACCACTACGCCTACAATGTGGCGATGGGGCAGAAAAATTCTGAACACGGCAATGTCGCCACTTCCCAGAATGCTTACCGCAAGCGCGGCGAGGTCCAGAAGCCTTCGGAAACCTTTGAATATTGTGACCTTGTTCAGCGTACTGAAAACTGGCCATGGATGGCGATCTGGGATCACAACTTCTGGAAAAAAGGTACCACTCAAACCAAAAATGCCGCTCACGGCAATGACAATGTCAATGTGGCATTTGCAGACGGTCATGCGGCAAATATGAACTTTCTGCAGATCACTTCAGAAGCATCTCTTAACAAATATTATTTCAAATTTGATAAAACCGGTTTGACCAAACCGTAACAGGTGAAATTATGAAACAGCAACGCTTTTTCACATTTTACGAATCATGTCTGATCGCCGTATCATTCCTGGTGCTCGGGGCATTGATGATCGCCGCCGCACCCGTCGGCGGCAAAGCTGCCAAAGCGGCAGCGTGTGCCGGTTCTCTTAAAAAACTGATGGCGGCAACCGCCGTTTACGCCAATGACAATGACGGATTTTTCTTCCCGCTCGCATTTGACGGCAGAAGCGGACAGTGTTCCAAATCTGTCCACTCCTGGCCCAAAGGGGCATTGACCGCTAAAGGATACATGCCGCTTAAAGAGTTGGCAACCGCCTGCCCGGAACGGCCGGAAACCGGGTTCCAATACGGAAAACCGAACTATCTGCGCTATCACTACGGTTACAGTGTCTGCACCGCCCAGCCGGATGGCCGCCAGGGCAATACCGCGGCAAACCAGATCAAAGGCCGACGTACCGGGGATGTCCGGAATCCGGCGGAAACCATCATTTTTGCCGATATGACCGTGATGAATGAGAATTGGCCGTGGCTGGTCACCTGGGACGGACGCTTCTGGCAGGAAAACTCCGCCATGACCAAAAATGCTCCCCACGGCAAAAACGGGGTGAATACCGCATTCGCCGACGGCAGTGCCGGATTTATGGAATTCAGCAAAATTTCCGCTCCGGGTAAATTCAACAAGTATTACTTCAAATTCAACAAAAACGGTTTGGTCAAACCGTAAAATTTTTCTATGAAACAGATTCTTTCAATATTGGTGTGCGGGCTTTTTTTTGCCGTTTTCGCAGGTGAAAACTTGCTGCGGCACTGGAAACTTGACGAAGGCAAAGGATACAATGCCACCGATTCTTCTCCGATGATGACCCACGCCGCAGTGATCACCGATCCGGCTTGGGAAAACGATCCGGAACGCGGAACAGTTCTGGTATTCAACGGCAAAAGCACGCTGGTGGAAATGCCGCTGCCGGGAACGATCCATGAGATCAAGGCGTGGTCGATCGACTTTTACTGCCGCCCCGACCGGTGTGCCGGTATGGAATATATGTTTTCCATGCCGGGATTTTTCGTCCGGCTGGTCAACGGCTTGCTCAATGCCGGAGTGCAAAACGGCGCATGGCAGGAGAATAAAAGTGTCAAACTTACTCCGGGCAAATGGTATCGTATCACCGTTACCGTGGACGGCAAAAGTGCCGAATGTTACCTGGACGGCAAACCGACCGGTTCCATGGACAGCAGCGGACTGGTTTTCGACAACCGTTTCAAAGCCCTGCTGGGACTTACCTGTTACGCCCGGAACCGCAAGACGAGCAAAGATTATTTCCAGGGCGCACTGTCCGATATCAAAATCTTTGACCGCAAACTTACTCCGGAAGAGATCACCGGGATCTCCCCGGAAGAAAAAGAACTGCGCCGCCTCGGTAAAATTTTCCGCGATTATGAGAAAGAGGTCATGTTCACCCAACTGGTCAAAACCGGCAAATTTACTGCCGACGGCTATATGCAGGAGCTTTCCCGCGCAGTAAATGCCGGTGACCGGGAAAAATTGCAGACCCTGCTGCAGAAACTCCCAAAGAAAAACACCTCTGCCGGCAGAGGATTGAATATCTGGCAGCTGGAAGCCACCGATGAACGGCGCATCATGCCCGATACCCTGCCGTCAGCATGGGGGATCGCTCCGGCACAGGAGGTGCTTATGGCAGCGACCGGCGGCGAATATGAAGCCGTTTCGCTGGCACTTAATGCCACTGATGCAGTGAAAGATCTGACCGTGACCGTGGATCTGCCCGGATTCGATGCGGCAGATATCGACTTGAAGTATGTTCTGCGCAATAAACAGTACGGCGGTGCATGGAGTTGTGCGGAAAATATCCCCGGCCGCAGCGTGGCTGTGCCGGAAATACTGGTCAATGACCCCTTGTTCCTCTCCCGCAGATTCGATCTGCAGCAGGAGGTGCTGGAGGACGGTAAAATCCTGATCCCGGTCAAAGATGCGGCAACTTTTCAGAAATTGCCGCTGCTCGCAAAAAATCATACCATCCAGCTGATGCTGACCATCCATATCCCCGCCGACCGGGCTGCCAAACTTTATCAGGGTAAAATATCCTTTGCTTCCGCCGGTAAAGTTGTGCGTACTTTGCCGCTGTCAGTGCGGGTGTTCCCGGGAGCATTGCCCCGTCCGGCAACCAAATACGATCCGGCACGCAAATTTGAGACCAGTGTCTATTACTGGGGCGAACCGAGCGACAAAAGCAAACTGCCCATCGGGAAACAGGCTTTGACCGATGTCCAGATGCGCGCCCAGATGATAAATATGGTGAAACACAATATATCTTCACCGATTTTTGTGCTGGACTACAAAGTGCTTTACAACCGGCACGATCTGGTCAAAAAGATGTTCGGCATGGCGCAGGCAGCCGGCATGTGCCGGGATGATGTCTACTTCGGCATGTCCGGCGAAACCGATGCCGAAACCCCCGAAGCCCTCGAAGCTCTGGGTAAACGGGTCAGAGAAACCGTGGCATTCCTTAAATCCATCGGCATCAAAGGCGATATTTACTGGTACGGCAGTGATGAAGCCAAGGGCGATAAACCACGCCGCCAGCTGCCGGCTATGCGCAAAATCCAGGAAGCCGGCGGCAAAGTGCTGGTCTCCTGTCTGCCCGGAGTATTCAGCGTCTACGGCGGCACGCTCAATCTTGCCAACCACTTCGGACTTGCCGACCGGGAGGAAGCGGATAAATGGCACAGCGTCAACGCCCGGATCTGGAATTACGGCGCACCTTTTGCCGGTATGGAGAATGCCGATATCTACCGCCGCAATTACGGTTTGGCGCTCTGGCTGCTGAATTATGACGGCGTGGCAAACTACTGCTACACCTGCCCATTCAAGAAAAATGCCTGGATGCGCGGCGACAAATTCGTGTATGCAACTGTTGATTCGGTCGTCGACACGTTGAGCTGGGAGAGTTTCCGGGAGGGTATCGACGATATCCGCTATGCCGCGAAATTGAATGCGCTGATCCAAAAAGCTCCGGACGGCTCTGCCGCAAAAGCCGAAGCTGTAAAATTCATCGATTCCCTGCGCCCGCGCGAAGGCGATCTGACTTTGATCAGATTGAAAATGATCCATTATATCAACCTCCTCTCACAATAATCGGCTTTATATGAAAAAATCTTTGCCTCTTACCGGATATTGGCTCGCCGGAGCGTGGATCCCCGACCGGCGGATCGCCGATCCGCGCCCCATCGCCTGCCGTACGGAATTTACCGTGCGCGATCCGGAAAAACTGTCTTTGCGGATCTCCAGCTGCGAATATTATGCCCTTTTTATCAATGGTGAATATGCCGGACACGGACCGGCACGTTCATTCCCCGGAACCAAGGCTTACGATGAGGTGGATATCTCCCCGTTTGTCCGTTCCGGAACCAATGCTCTGGCTTTGCTGGTGACCATGCCGACCGGAGAGATCAGCCACCGGGGCAGAACCGGCTGGTGGTGCGACTGCCATGATGAGAAAGGCCGCGTGATATTGCAGACGGAGAAAAAATCCTGGGTCTGCCGGACCGCCGGATGGTATGACACTTTTTGTGAACCCCGGTCACTGTCTTCCGGCAGACAGGAGCATATTTCTGCAGAAAAAGAGGAAAAAGATTGGAAAACACTTCCGCTGCAGCAGCTTTCTGAAGCGTGGCTCGAACCGTTTGTGCTGGGACCGGCTGCGTGGACTCCGCCGTGGCGCACGATGCGGCGGCGCGGCACCCGGATGCAGGAAAGAGTCGATCTGCCGTTGGTACTTGCCGGAGCTTATACGGCATCTGCAGAAATTTTCCCCGTGGAAACACTGGCAGACAACTTCAACGCACTGACCTTTCAAAAGAGCGGCAAGACCGTTTTTGACGGCAAACTGCGCGCCGGAGAGGTTTATACTTTTGACCTCGGCAAGACCCGCACATTCATTCCCCGGATAAAAGTTCTCCGCGGCAGCCGGCAGATCCGGCTGGAAAGTTTCTGCGATTCCCGCCATTCAGACCGCCCGCAGGTCACTTCTCCTTTGGAAAGTGCCGGTGCCGGTTTTGCAGATACGTACTTTTTAAACGATGACTGCGGTCAGGAATTTATCCCCATCGTCCCCTACGGCGGCAGATTCTGGAGTTTGCGCGCCGCCGGAAGCGGCGAATGTGAAGTTTCTCTGCAGCTGCAATCCCTGGAATACCCTTACGAAAAGTGCAACTTTTTCCGGTCTGCTGATGAAAATCTGGAAAAATTCATGGCGATCGCCGATGCCACTGTCCGTTCTGCCACCCAGGAGGTTTTCGTGGATACCTGCTGGCGGGAACAGGCACTCTGGACCCGGGATGCGGCAGTTTCCGGTCCGGCATCATTTTATCTTTTCGGCGATCTGGCAGTGTGGAAGGAGTCTCTGCGCCTGATCGGTGAAGGCATCACCCGTGACGGTGTGCCGTGTGCCGTCGTCCCGGCAGAAGTTTCCCATATCGCTCTGACGGATCAGACCTTTGCCTGGATCAACTCTCTGGAAGACTACTATATGATCTCCGGCGACCGCAAGTTCATCCGGGAAATGCGTGCCGGAGTGATGAATTTTCTCCGGCTGATGCGGCAGCATACCAATGCGGACGGACTTTTTGCCCCGCCGCAGTGGTCGTGGCACTTTATCGACTGGGCGCAGGTGGATCGTCGCCCCTGGTCGCTGGCGGTCAATGCGATGCTCTATGCGGCACTGGTTTCGGCAAATAAACTTTACAATGACAAATTCACCGGAGAATTTGCGGAACTGGTCAGATCCGGGCTGATGAAGTTCTGGGATGAGAAAAAAGGCTGCTTCATCAACCATCTGGACGGTGCGGATGACACACTGGCTGAAACCGTGTTTTTCATGCCGGAAAAGAACTTCCCCAACGCTCTGCCGGTTCACGGCAATGCACTGCTGCTTGCCAGAGGATTGTTCCCGGCAGCAAAGTGCCGTCAGGCGGCGGCAACCCTCGCCGGTTGGCTGCTGCCTGCCGGTAAAAGTGTCGAAAAATTCGGTACCAGCTGGCTGGGGATCGTGATCCGGGCACTGCTGCGTCACGGACAGGCTCCGGCGGCATGGGAAATCCTGCGGGAGAGGTGCGGCACGGCAGTCGCCTGTCACGCGCCGACTTACGGAGAGATGTTCCCCTTCCGCGAATTCAATTCGGCACACGGCTGGAGTTCATCGGCAGCAGAGATCCTTGCCGCACAGATCTGGGGCTTGGAAATCCTCGAAGCAGGCTTCCGGAAAATTGCCATCTCCCCGGTTCCCGGTATCCCCGACAGCGAATTGCTCTTAAATACTCCTGCCGGGAAACTGCATTTGCGCATGGTAAACGGCAAACTGCAGATCCCCGCCGCCGAAATGGCAGTTTTGTGACAGAATGTCATAATGATTTTCGTCTGCCCGTCTGCATGCATTCCCGGCGCTTCTTTGCAGGGGAGCGCTCACGCCGCCTTTGTATGCATTCCAGGCGTTTCTTTTGCAGGGGGGCGCTCACGCCGCCCCCCCCCTGCACCCCCTCCGGCGCCCTTTTTGCTTTGCATTATGGGCAATCTCACGCCTTGCTTGCGTTGCCCGTTCGGTCACATACATAGTATGCTCCCTCCCGGGCGCCTTGCAAAACGTGACCTTGCCGCATACTGCTGCGCAAAAATTGCATGCAAGCCAAGGCGGGATTTATTCGGGTGGTTGCCGCATCCGGGGGGGAAAGTTCCCCCGTACCCCCTTGTGGCGGGATAAATCCTCGCCACCTCTCATTTGTCCTGCAACCGTTTGTACGCGTGCTTTTATTTACAGACTATTCGATGTGGTAACAGCAGTCTGCAAACGTTTTATACGCGCACTTTACGCCACACGTCCGATTTCTCCGTAATTCTTGTATATTATTCCCCGGTTATCAGATAGCAGTTGCTCCCTTTGGCGAGAATGGGTATTTTCAC
>SUWL01000106.1 GCA_015061495.1 Lentisphaerota bacterium | reverse complement strand
GTCATCGCCGATAAAGAATTTGATAAAAATTTCAAAAAAATTCAAACATCGGCTTGATTTTAAACAAACCATCTCCGTAACTATCCGTACCCATCCGTACAAAACGCCAGTTTGCAATAACACCGCAACCCCACCTCTGGATGCCCCGGGGGGGAAGGAGTTTTGCCACTTTCTCATGGGGCAATAACTATATTTTCACTCCGGGAAGTCTGGCAAAGCATTGATACAATTCCGGATCGACCGGGCACTCTTTTTCCGGTAATCCCGACGGGATGGGCAGTCCCATTTTGCGCATTTTGCTGACGGCTCCGGCATGGTACGAGAGCAATTCCACTTTAAGCAGACCTCCGGGATTCTGCCGGAGAAATCCGGCGGTCTTGGCCAGATCGTTTTTATCGTCATTCATGCCTGGGACGATGGGTATCCGGATGATATACGGCTTGCCGGAATCCTGCAAAAAACGGATATTCTGCAGAATTTCCCGGTTGCCGCATCCGGTAAGTTTACGGTGCAAAGTTTCATCCATGCACTTGATATCCTGATAGATCAGATCGGCACGTTTGACCAGCTGCCGGTACGCTTCACGACTGCCGTAACCGCTGGTTTCAATGGCGAGGTGAAGCGGGGACAATCGGTCGGCAAGTTCACAGGCAAACCGGCTCTGCATCAGCACTTCGCCGCCGGAAAAGGTCACACCTCCGCCGGAAGAACGCATGATTTCCGCATCCTGCATAATGATACCGGCGGCTTCCGGCACGGTATAAGGTTTGCCGCCGCCGTCTGCCCGCAGTTCCGGATTGTGGCACCACAAACAGCGCATCGGACACCCCCGGAAAAATACGGTAGTGCGCACCCCGGGACCGTCATGCAGACAGAACTCCCGGATTTCAGCAATGATCCCGGTAAGTTCTTTCATGGGCAGCTCAACTGGCTTCGCCGGATGATATGTTCCTGATAGACCCGGTCAAGTTCCACGAATCTGCCGCTCCATCCCCACACCCGGATGATCAGATTCGGGTATTTTTCCGGATGTTCCCGGGCATCGAGCAGCGTTTCTTTATTGATGGTATTAAGCTGCAGCTGATGGCCGCCGCGGCGGATGAATTCCGCGATCAGAGCGGCGACTTTATTCTCGGCATCATCGGCACTGAAAACCGAATCGTGCAATTCGATGGTCAGCGGCCCGCCGTTGCATACTCCGGTCAGATCCGGAGCAGCAAAAGCCCGGATCACCGACAGCGGCCCGTTGAGCGGAACATCCAGCGCGGGTGAAAAGTTGGCTGGGAACGGGTCACCGGCATTTCTGCCGTCGGCAGTGGCGGGCAGATCGCGGCTGTGCCAGATGTAATACATGGCACTGCCGGTACCCGGACGGATCCTGCCGCCCTGACTGTTGGTCATGCCGTCCCACGCCTGCTGCCAGATCGCGGTCAGACGGCAGAGTATATTTCCGGCTTCGGGATCTCTGCCGAGTTTGGGCATTTCGTTCCGGAGCATCAGCCGGAGCTTTTCATTGCCGGCGAAGTTGTTTTCCAGTGCTGAACGCAGTTCCGGCATGGAGATGATTTTGTCCCGGAAGACCGCTTTTTCGATTGCCGACAGCGAATCTGCCGCCACGGCAAATCCGGTCCCGTGGATGCCCCAGTTATGGTACTTGCCGTTTTCCGTGATATTGCCGGCCGCCGCCAGAGCTGCCGGACAGAAAACCGATGCCAGCGGCGCGGGAAGGATGTGGATATTGCGGTATTTTTCCAGAAGTTCACCGGCTTTGCGGCGCAAAGTTGCCGTCACATCGCTGATGAAATCATCGAAAGTTGCCGCCGGACTGTTCTGCATGGTTTCCAGAACTGCTTCCGGCAGGCAGACTGCATCCAGATTGACCAATTCGTGAGCCGCTCCGGGAATGATGAATTCCCAGCATGCCGCACAGGAGTAATTGCGGGCATCAACGGTATCGTACCCCCACTTTTCCAGAGCGGGGATCACCACATCATCATTGGAATACTGGGGGAAACCCAGACCGGCACGGGTCAGACGGCTGCCCAGAGCCAATCTTTCGACCGGGGTGTTTTTATTGACCCGGAAATTAATTTTGGGGTCGATAAGTTTCAATTCGCAGGAAGCCAGCAAAATTTTTTCGCTCAACGGATTCCAAGCATCATTGCCGTCGCGGTCACAGCCGCCGATCATTACGCTTTGACCGTTATCACCCTGCTGGACGCCGATGTATAAGTCGCTGTCGATATTAAAGGTGAGAAAGAACTCTTCGAGCAATTCAAATGCCTCATCTGCCGTCAGGATGCCGTTTTGCAGATCGTGCTGATAATAGGGGTAAAAAAGCTGGTCGAGCCGTCCTGCCCCCATGTGATAGCCTCCTTCACACCACAATGTATAGTGCAAAATCCGGAAGAGCTGCAATGCTTCGGCAAAGGTTTCCGGCTTCCGGGAACGGACACTTTTGAGCAATCCGGCAGTCTGCGGCAAATTTTCCGCTTCTGCGGCGGCGGTGTAACGGTCGATCAATGCGAGCATGGCATCGAATTCCGACAGTGCCGCCTGCATGAATTCCTGTTGTTCTTTGCGGCAGTTTGCCATGCGGGCAGTAAGTTTGTTCCGGAATTCCGGCAATCCGGTGCTTAAAACGGATTGGAAATCCACGGTGAAATTAAATGGCACTCCCTTTTCTGAAAAGGAGTACTTCTGCCGCAGTGCCGTCTGTTCCGCAGCGGTGTAAAGTTCCGGCAGATTGCTCACCGTCCGCATGAATGCCAGCTTACTGCCGGGCAGGAAGCGGGGTTCTTCCGCTGCCAGTACCGCCGCACATGCCAGCGCACACCGGTTGACCGGCGAAACATTACCGGCGGCAAATTTTTCGGCAAGTTCCCACTTTATTTCCCGGCGGTACAGATGGTGTACTCCGGAAAATACCGCTTCGCGCAGATTGTAAATACGATCGGTCATGATTTCACCCTGATGCGGAACATATTCCATGATAAAGGTTTGAGTTCTGAAACGAATTGATTGCCGCGCAGTGAATACCGGTCGGCAGCGATCTTTTCCGGGGCGACAGCTTCTTTTTCCGCGCTGTTGACGGCATCCATATCCGGATTGGCGATCTCAATGGCATCTATGACTTGCGTACACTCAAAGCCCTGCAGTTCGGCGGAGAACTCCATCTTTTCCGCAGCCCGGTTGATGGCAAAAACGGTGATCTCCCCGGCTTCCTGCCGCCACACCGCCGCAGTACGCAGAAATTGGATTTCCGGAGTACAGAATTTCGCTCCTCCGGCATAGACCGGCGAATCCACCACGCTCCGCAAAACTGTTCCCCTGCCGAAACGGGAGGTTTCCCGGAAGGGGTAAAAGATCGTCTGTTTCCAGCATTTGCCCCCATTTACCGTCATGATCGGCGCAATCACATTCACACTCTGGGCAAGACAGGCGATCTTCAGCCGGTCACAATTGTCAAGCATACTCAACAGCGCACCGCCGACGACCAGCACATCCGACATGTCGTAGATCTCTTCATTGAGCGGTTTGCCGCACTGCCAGCGATCTTCCGGAGCGTAAACGACCGAACCGCGGTACCAGACATTCCACTCGTCCAGAGCGATCATGATCTTTTTGACCGATCTCTTTTCGGCGGCGACCGCATCGCATGCCGCAACTGCCGCACGCAGCCGGCTGTCCAGCTGCTCCGGAACCGAGAGGTATTTCGGCAGATCTTTGTCCCGGTTGCTGAAATACATGTGGATCGACAGATAATCCACATCTTTGAATAAGTGCCGCAGCACCTCGATTTCCCAACTGCCGAATGTCGCCATATCCCCCGTCGATGAACCGCAGGCACACAGCCGGATATCCGGATCGACCATTTTCATCATCTTGGCAGTTTCATGGGCAACTCTGCCGTATTCGGCGGCAGTCATGTGACCGATCTGCCATTCACCGTCAACTTCATTGCCCAGACACCACAATTTTATGCCGTGCGGTTCGGCAGAGCCATTCGCCCGGCGCCGGTCGCTCCAGTGACCCCGCCCGGCAAAGTTGGCATATTCCACCAATTCCTGTGCCGATTTGGGCGTGTTGGTATTGAGGTTGACCGCATAGAGTATTTCACTGTTGACCTTTTTGCACCACTTGACGAATTCATCCAGACCGATCCTGTTCGGCTCAAGGGCGTTCCACGCATATTCAGCACGGAGCGGACGGCGGGAAACTTCACCGATGCCGTCTTTCCAATCATAACCGGAGACGAAGTTCCCTCCCGGATAGCGGGTCACCGGCATATCCAGTTCCCGGATCAGATCAATGACATCCTTGCGGAAACCATCTTCATCCGCTGCCGGATGCGAAGGTTCATACAAACCGTTGTACACGCATCTGCCCATGTGTTCCACAAAGCCGCCAAAAAGATTCTTTTCCGCTTCTCCAACCGTGAACATACGGTTGACTGTCAATTTTCCCTGCATATCAGCACCACTGTTTGCTTGATTGTCCGCTCTCATGCCGGCTGTGAAATAACATTCTCACTGAACCATCCGGATGTACTGATATATATTATACTATCAGTTTATGAAATTTTCTCCGCATTTTACGCCTTTTTTTACGCAAAATATTCAAAAAATCATCCGGCAGGGTAAAATCGCTTTTCAATGTAAATAAATATAAAAGTTAAAAAAATTCTAAAATTTTTTAACTTTCCATTTGCAAATATAAAAAAGTGGTGCTATTTTATAAATGAAGCCGGAAAAAAGGTACCGGCAGGAAAGATAAAAGTTGAACAGAAAGGTTGAGATTATGAAATTCGTATGCAGTGTTTGCGGTTATGTCCACGAAGGTGATGAAGCTCCGGCAAATTGCCCGCAGTGCAAAGCTCCGGCAGCCAAATTCAACGCCGTTACCGGGGAGCAGAGCTACGCCTGCGAACACGTGGTGGCATCCACCGAAGGTATCGATCCGGAAGTCGTCGCCGGTCTGCGCGCCAACTTTGAGGGCGAATGCTGCGAAGTCGGTATGTACCTCGCCATGAGCCGCCAGGCCGAACGCGAAGGCTATCCCGAAATCGCCGAAGCTTACAAACGCTACGCTTTTGAAGAAGCCGAACACGCCGCCAAATTTGCCGAACTCCTCGGCGAAGTCCTCACCGCCAGCACCAAAAAGAATCTGCAGATGCGCGCCGAAGCTGAATGCGGTGCATGCGGCGGCAAATTCGAACTCGCCAAACGCGCCAAAGAACTCGGATATGATGCCATCCATGACACCGTTCACGAAATGGCTAAAGATGAAGCACGCCACGGTAAAGGATTTGAAGGTCTGCTCAAACGCTACTTCTGATCCGCGCCCGACGCCGGGAATAAACGCAAAGTAACCGATCACCCCCAAACGGAAGGAGTCAAATTATGGACAGTTGCCAGCAGGAGAATTTCGTCCGCCTCTGCCGTAACTTCAAGTGGAAGTGTACCCCACAGCGACTTGCAGTTTACGAGTGCGTGGCTGATAACCGCTGCCATCCGGATGTTGACTCCGTTTGGGAACATGTGCGCAAAAAACTGCCCACTGTCACCCGGGAAAGTGTCTACCGGATCCTTAACGAATTCGCCGGACACAATATCATCTGGCGGTTGGATCATGTCAACAGCGCACGATACGATTCCAATACTTTGCCGCATGGACACTTCATTTGCGAAGAGTGCGGCGCAATTTCCGACTTCGCTCTGGAAAATGACGTCGCCTCTTTCGCCAATGCCGTCCCCGGCGAAATACGGCACATGGAAATACGTTTTACCGGACTGTGCAGCAACTGCTGCTCATCCCCCGGTGATAATCGAATTCAAAAATAATCAAACAAAAAAGGAAAATGATCATGGAACTCAAAGGCAGTAAAACTGAAGCTAATCTCTGGTACGCATTCGCCGGTGAATCACAGGCCCGCAACAAGTATTCTTACTTCGCATCCAAAGCCCGCAAAGACGGCTACGAACAGATCGCCGCCATCTTTGAATCTACCGCCAATAACGAAAAAGAACACGCTAAACTCTGGTTCAAAGCCCTCAACGGTATCGGCGATACTCTCGATAACCTGAAAGCCGCCGCCGCCGGTGAACACGAAGAGTGGACCGGAATGTATCGCGAATTTTCCGAAGTCGCCGCACAGGAAGGTTTCGATGAACTTTCACGCCTCTTCGCCAGAGTCGCCGAAATCGAGAAACGTCACGAAAACCGCTATAATAAACTCGTCGAAAATATCGAAAAAGGTGAAGTCTACGTCAAAACCGGCCCCCAACGCTGGGAATGCCGTAACTGCGGACATATCCACATCGGTGATAAAGCTCCCGAATTGTGCCCGACTTGCAAACACCCACAAGCCTACTTCGAAATCGAATCCGCCAACTACTGACTTTCTTTTCACGAGAAAAGAAAGTCAGCAAAGAAAAGCGAAAAGTCGCGGCGGCTCCGCTCGCCTTGGTCGGACGGGCGGGCAAGCCGCCCTTAACGGGGGCTCTGCCCCCGTACCCCCGAACGCTGGTTAAGAAAGACAGTTGTATACAAACCTCCCTTACGTTCTATAACGTTTGGGAGTTTTTCTTTTCGCGAGAAAAGAAAGTCAGCCAAAGAAAAGCGAAAAGTCGCGGCGGCTCCGCCCCCGTCCCCCCGAACGCTGGGTTGCTGTGTTATTGCAAACTGGCGTTTTGTACGGATGGGTACGGATAGTTACGGAGAATTACGGAGAAATCGGACGTATGGCGTAAAGTGCGCGTATAAAACGTTTGCAGACTGCGATGCCAACATCTAATGGTCTGCATCATACTGTATGCAAACAAACGGTTGCAGGACAAATAAAAGGTGGCGAGACGCGAGGCGAGCCACAAGGGGGTACGGGGGAACTTTCCCCCGGGTGCGGCAACCGCGTTCACAATCCAAGATCCCGACTGCCGATATAAAAATCGGCAGCGGGTCTGATTGTGAACGCATGATTGAGCCGTAAGCCAGTCCCGCCGGGAAACGCGCTAACCACCCGAATAAATCCTGCTTTAGCAGGCGCCGGAGGGGGTGCAGGGGGGGGGGCGGCGTGAGCGCCCCCCTGCAAAGAAGCGCCAGTGCGCGTATAAAACGTTTGCAGACTGCGGTGCCAGCATCTAATGGTTTGCATCATACTGTATGCAAACAAACGGTTGCAGGACAAATGAGAGGTGGCGAGGATTTATCCCGCCACAAGGGGGCACGGGGGAACTTTCCCCCGGGTGCGGCAACCGCGTTCACAATCCAAGATCCCGACTGCCGATATAAAAATCGGCAGCGGGTCTGATTGTGAA
>SUWL01000105.1 GCA_015061495.1 Lentisphaerota bacterium | reverse complement strand
AAAGGGAAAACTTTTTTTCTCGTGAAAAAAAGTTTTCCTTGTCCCCCGCACACTCCCATTTCACTTTAATAGAATTGCTGGTAGTAATTGCGATCATCGCGATATTGGCGGCGATTTTGCTGCCGGCACTCAACTCTGCCCGGGAGCGAGGCAGATCGGCAAGTTGTCTGTCCAATATCAAGCAGTCAATGCAGTATCTGCATTTTTATCAGGACAGCAGCAATGGGTACATTGCCACTTATGATTCCAACAATCTGTCATGGATCGGTGCTGTCCGCAAGGTGATGCCGGATATTGATTTGCAGGTAAGCGCCTGCAATTCCGGACCCCGGTCTGAAAAGCTTCAGGTGCGCGGTAAGTGCAACTGGCACGACTGCTATGGCGCCCGAGTCGGGATGCAGCCGTCGTTATACCGGGCAAAAGGTATTGATCAATACAGTGCTTTTATCGTTACCGGCAAGGTTCACAATCCATCCAATTTCATTGTGTTGGGAGATTCGTTCCGGCAGGTGGTTTGTACTGCTTCCAACAACGCTATTTGCAATAAAGCCGGCGAAAATGCCCAGTTTTACAACCTCGGCGGGAGCAGTGACAATTACGGTCTGCATATCCGGCACAATGGTAAGGCCTCTGCCGGGTTTCTTGATGGCCATGCCGCTGCAATAGACCAGTACCAGTACAAAACCCATTTGCTTGCCGACTATAACAGTGCCGGTCAAACGCCGGGGACTACCGCGATTACTTATGTCAATGCCAATTTAGCAATAGAAACTCTCAACGATTGATAAAGGAAAGGTTTTGGGATGAAAAATAAAATATTATTGTCGTTCTGTTCGTGTTTTGCGCTGGCACTGGGGGCAGCGCAATTAAAAGTCCACTTTGACTTCAACGAGTTGCAGAATAACCGCTTCGTTGACAAAGTTGCCGGAATCACGGCAGACGGTCCATCCGGGGTTGATTTGAGCAAATATGCAGTAGATGCGCCCAATGGCAAAGGTTTTCTTTTGGTTCCCGGCAAAAATCCGCTGACCATAAAAAACGGTGCTTGGGTGGATTTGAAAAATGATTTTACCATTGAGATCGTTTTCCGTTCGGATAAAAACGGCGGTTTCCGCTGTCTTTTCTGGAAAGGCGACCGCAGTAAAAAGCCGGAAATCGTCAATTTCCATGTCGGTTTGTCCGGCAGCCGTCTGGAATTTAAAGCCAAAGATGCTCAAGGTAAATGGGTGATCCGCCACTGCTACGCCTATGCTCCAGAAGGTTCCTGGAACCGTCTGCTGGTGCATTGGAAAGATGGCAAACTCAAAGCATCTTTGAATAATCAGATGGTCAAAGTCGGGGAACTTAATGAAGGAACGTTGAAAAATTCGCTTATTTCCTCGGCGACCGATTGCCATCTGGGGCAGGGGGCAGACGGCGGTACGCCATCCTATTTCTTTATCGGAGCGATCGACGAACTTAAAATCTGGCAGGGCGATGCTGTAAGTTTGCGTGACAGAGAATGGAACCGTAAAGTCAAAGCTCTGAAATTACGGGAAGCGGCAAGAGAAGCAAAACAGCTTGCTCTGCACTTTGACTTCAATGAGTTGCAGAATAATGAGTTTGTGGATAAGGTATCCGGGGTGCGTGCAGTCGGAGCGGAAGGGGTGGACTTGAGTAAATTTCAGACGGTTGGACCATATGGTAAAGCATACCGTTTTGAAGCAGGCAAAAATCCTTTGAATTTGAAACATGTTCCGGCGATCGACCTGAAAAATGACTTCACGATCGACGTGGTATTCAAAGCTGCTGCGACATCGGATTACCGCTGTCTTTTCTGGAAAGGCGACCGCAGTAAAAAGCCGGAGATCGTCAATTATTATTTCGGCATCCGCAGTGACCGTCCGGAATTCAAAGCCAAAGATCCCAACGGCAACTGGGTCGTTCGTACCGGGATCGTTAAATTGAATCACGATCAGTGGTATCACATGCTGATTCACTTCAAAAACGGTGAGGTGAAAATGGTTCTTGACGGCAAGCCGCTCCGGGTCGGCAGGGTAAATGACGGCAGGATCACCGGAGAGCTGGTCAGTGCTGAAACGGAATTTTTCTTCGGGCAGGGGGCATCGAATAAACGTCCGAATGCCTTTTTTGCCGGAGAGGTGGACGATGTGAAAATCTGGCGCGGCGATATGACCCATCGCACTGAAATTGGTTGGGAAAAAGCGAAAAAATTGCTGCCGAAACGAATCGAGGAAGACGCTGAATTGCAAAAAAAAAATACAGCCGCTGAAAAAAACATTTTGGACCGCAAGGTTTTGAATGCCTGCCACGGCAAGAGTTTCGGCTTCGCATTTTTGCCGACGGCCTGGCGGATGATCAATATCCGGCAGCTTTTTGCCATGCCGCTGGTAAAGGATGCCGCTATGGAACTGGCGGGCAATGAGAGTGAATCTCTGCAGTTGTACCTTTTTAATGCTCCCGGCAAAGAAAATATTATCAAAAGTGTAACGGTTCCGGAACTCCGTTCGGCAGCCGGTACGGTGCTCCCGGCAAGTGCTGTTTCAGTTGGTTCTGTCGGGATGGTCACGACTGAAGCACCGGATATTCCGGTCGAATTCACCGGCGATATTCCGGATGTGATTTTCACGGGGGATAGTGCCGGTAAAATTCCGGCAGACGGTATGAAAACGCTGGTCATCCGGGTGACATCCGGCAAAGTTCCTGCCGGAACATACCGGGGAGATATCGTGATAGATACCGACAGCGGTACCCATAAGATCCCGCTGACGGTCACGATCCGCAACTTCGTTCTGCCGGAAAGAGCCACGCTGCGCAATGCGTTTTGTTTTTTTGACAAATATTACCGGGAATGGTATAAACTGGATGAAATTCCCCGGGAACGGCGGTTGCAGATCTATGATTTTCTTCTCTCCTACCGGATCAACCCCTGCAATATTTACGAAGCGGCGTATGATACTCCCCGGGTGGAGGATCTGGATGCAGTCGCCAGCCGGATCAACTTCATGGTTTTTCAGAATGTCCGCTACCGCAAATCGATGCAGTTTCAAGTGGAACATTGCAAAAATGTCAGTGAATCCGTCAAAAAATATAACTTGAGCGACTACATCTACTATTACAGTTATGATGAGTTGAGCTGCCGTAAAAGTGAATATCCTGCCGCCCGGAAAAATTTGGATATGCTGCGAAAGGAGCTTCCGGAACTCAAGTGCATGCAGACCAGTTATCCGGATGAAGGATTGCGGGATATATTCAACGTCTGGTGTCCGGTTTGGGATAACTTCAGCGATCCGGTCAAATATCAGACCATGGGAGAACTTAAAAAACAGGGACATGAAATCTGGTGGTACAGTGCCGATGATCCGCATAAACCTTACCCGAATTTCTTTCTTGACTACCCGGTTTTTGACTGCCGGATAATTTCAACATTGAGTTACATGTATCAGGTCAAAGGGATCCTCTACTGGTGTATCAACCGGGAGTGGGCGACCAATATGGATATCAAAGAAACATGGCCGGATAAGCCGTGGAAACCGTGGATCTATAAAGGCTCTTCCCGGTCACACACTGCCAAAAACGGCATGGGGAATTTCGTGTATCCCGGTAAAGACGGCACTCTGCTTCCTTCGTTGCGGCTGGAAAACCTGCGTGACGGAATTGAAGATTACGAATATCTCGCCATTCTGGAGCGTGAATCAGCCAAACTGCCTGCCGGTTCGCCGCTGCGTTCAGAAGCCCGGCGACTGCTGAATGTTCCGCCGCAGGTCGCCAAATCACTGACGGAATATTCTGCAGATCCTCAACATCTGCTCGTTTACCGCCGCCAATTGGCGGATATGATCGAAAAAATCATGGCGGAAATACAAAGTAAGCGTTTGAAATGAGTGCGTTGTCTGAAAAAATTTATCGTTGCGGCACTTTGACCTACACCAGAAAAGGTATCGTTACGCTTTTTTTGTGGCTGCTGTGGGGGGACTTCTGCTTGTCGGTCATGACCAGAGTTGAACCGGTAATCGTGCCGCTGATGCTTAAAATGCACAATGCCAGTAATTTGACGATAGGTTTATTGTGCGGCAGTATTCCGGCGATGTTGAATTTTATCGTCAATCCGATCATCAGTACCGTCAGTGACCGGGCGCGTACACGCTGGGGCAGGCGGATGCCATTCATGCTTGCCGGTACACCGTTTGTCAGTCTGTTTCTGATCCTGCTGGGGTTCAGTGATGAGATCGGCAGATTTCTGGTACACTGGGTGAATGGGCCCGATGCCGATCCGTCGGTATTTATCATCGGCATATTGGCGTTGTTTTCATCGGCGTACTGTTTTTTCAATCTCTTTGCCGGATGCATTTACTATTATGTGTTTTCCGATGTGGTACCGCAGGAACTTACCGGCAGATTTCTGGGATTTTTCCGGGTGATCGGCAGTGCCGGAGGGTTATTTTTCAACATGGTTGTCATGAAATATGTTGCGGCGCACATGGGGATCGTCTGTCTGATCATCGGTATTGTTTACTTTGCCGGATTCAGCGGGATGTGTCTCAATGTCAAAGAGGGGGAATATCCGCCGCCTCCGCCGAAAGGCAAAGGTTGGCTGGATAATATCAAGAGCTATGCCGGAGAGTGTTTTACCATGCCGTACTGGATGATTTTGTTTATCGGTCTGGGGTTGAATTATGCTTCGACCGTGTGCCGGGGATTGTTCAATTTGCTTTACGCGATGGAAAATTTGCAGGTTACTACCGGGGAATACGGTTATATCATGGCGGCATACAGTGTGGTGACGCTGGTACTGGCGATCCCGGTGGGGTATTTGTGTGACAAGTTTCATCCGATAAAGATTTATATAGCGGCGGCGTGGCTGGTTATCGCAGTAAATATATTCGGTTTTTTCTTCTGCATCAGCAAGACGGCATTTTTTGTGGTTACGATTTTTCTGGCGATTGTTTATGTGGCACAGGAGGGCAGCCGTCTGCCATTGGCGATCAGTTTGTATCCCAAAGAAAAATTCGGTCAATTCGGCAGTGCCGCTTCGATGGTAAAAGCGATCATGATGGTGGCGGCCAATGCCGCCGGAGGCTGGTTTATTGATTTGTTGGGCTATCAGTACATATTTGTCTGGGACTTTATTTTTACGCTGGCAAGTGTGCTGATCCTCCACTGGATATATATCCGCTGGCAGGCGCTTGGCGGAGAAAAAGGTTACATACCCCCTCAAATTGTAAAAGGATGAGAGATGAAAATGAAAAATCCATGGCTTAATTGGCATGTATATAAGAGTATTGCCGGATTGTCGTCCCGGTGCGGTGAATTGTGTTCATTGCGTTTCACCTGGCAGCGGCCGAAGAAAAATGCATCCGGAGAAACGGAGTTTTTAGAGGTTTCGCTGGTACAGTATCTCCATCTGGCGCAGGAACTTGCCGGGTCGCCGCTTGTTGAGCTGTATATCAATAAACGCTCCGGAGCGAATAATCTTTTCGCATTGGCGGAGTTTGAGAATCAGGTGGTCGCTGAATTTGAAATGAATGAAACAATGCCGGACACAATACCGGACACCTTTTTCATCAAAGCGAATTTTACCGGCGGACATGTGACCAATCAGCCGCTGGCGGCGTACTTCAACGAACCCGGTTCAATTCTGGCAAGCGATGATGAACTGCAGCAATTCACGGTTTTTGCGGATACACCGGTGACCGGCGGTATTGTGGAAACGCTGATGGCGCGTTGTGAAGTTTTGGGTACTCCGGAGATGAATGGCGGAGAAAAACTGCTTGAAGCAGTACGAAAGGCGGTGCAGAGATGAGTGAAAAGATCAAAATACTGGTTGCCGGAGCCGCCAATCCCCATATTCCCGGTTACTGCCGCAATTTTGCCGGAAACCCCAAGCATGAATGGGAGATAGTTGCGCTGGCAGAGAGCGATCCGGTTCTGCTGGGCAATGTTCAGCAGATCATGAAAGATAAGCCGGTCAAATATTATTCCGACTGGCGGAAAATGCTGGATGCCCACCCGGATATTGAGGCAGTGCAGATCGGCAATGACAACAAATATCACTTTGAACTTTTCAAAGAGTGTATCGCCCGCAAGCTGCATATTTACAGTACCAAAGTTGCGACGATGGATCCGGAAGAGGGCAGGGAATTGCTCAAATTGACTGAAAATTACGAAAAGACCATTCAGGTTGAATTGGAATTGCACTTCAACCAGCAGTTCCGTTATGCCCGTGATCTGGTGCGTTCCGGCAAACTTGGTGAGATACAGTCGGTATATCTGACCAATATTTCCCAAAGTCCGTGCAACTATTTCCCCAACTGGGGAGATCCGGAACTTTCTTACGGCAAGATAGTTCCCATCCGTCCCGGAGCTGACTGTTTCCGGGGTGGGGCATTGACCGATCACCCGCATCCTTTTGATCTGGTGCGCTGGATAACCGGTCTGGAATTCCGGGAGGTGTATGCCCGATCCGCCAGAAATCAGCGCAAACATTTGAAAGTTGAGGATCATGTTGCCATTACCGGCAAATTGGACAACGGGGTACCGTTTTTCATCAACCCGTCCTATTCCAATCTTGAAGAGCAAGTTGCCCGGAGGCGGCTGTTGTGGCCCAAATCTCTGGAGTGCAACTTGAAAATTCTCGGCAGCAAAGGTTATTATTCGACCGATTATTTTGATAAGCCGATCTATGTGGTCGGCAAAGATCATGCTTCGCCGGATCGTCTGATCGTGGAAACGTCCTGGATATCTTCGCCGGATGAGAATGATTCGCTGACCGGCAGTTTTGCCGCCTGTGTGCGCGGAGAGAGAAGCACTCCGGAAACTTCACTTGCCGACGGACTTGAAGCGGTAAAAGTGATGAATGCCGCTTACGATTCCATCTACTTTGATAAAGTGATCGAATTATAAAAACAACCGGGTGCGGCACAACAGTTTTACCGTACCCAGTTAACGTTTTTATTTCAACGGGTTATGATCACTTCGTCAACCAGTCTGCCGTCTTTTTTCAGTTTGAAAATAATTTTCCGGCATTTCTGATCGCGGATGCGGTATTCTCCAAGACCGTTGGAAACCGGTATTTTTACGCACTGACTGCGGGGAGCAAGGAAGTGTTCATCATCTTTGTTTTCGCAAACTACCACTTCATCTCCTTTTTCCGGAATAAAGGAAAATTTGCAAATTCCGGCAGCAGCTTCGGAAACCGTCAGTTCTTTGGGAAAGCATATTCTTTGAAAAATATAAAAATCCTCCAAGCAGCAGCAACGCTCCCCAAGGGGCAACAGTCAACTGCATTGCCAGAGAGGAAAAACAAAAAGGGACAAATAAATTCAGGCAGCAATACAAAATG
>SUWL01000011.1 GCA_015061495.1 Lentisphaerota bacterium | reverse complement strand
CAGATCATCTTTACCACTGCTTTGACGGGCATAAATCAGAGCTTTCATAAATCTTCCTCCAAATTTCGTTTTTTATTCCACCATAATATAACACCAAAACCCTAATTTAACAAGTTTCATTTGTAGTCATTGCGATAATAGCCATCCTGGCGGCGATTCTGCTGCCGGCATTGAACAGTGCGCGAAATTCAGCCAAAAGTTCCGAATGTGTGAATACCCTCAAACAGCACTCTGCATGGCACGCATTTTATCAGGACAACTTTGACGGATTTCTGCTGCCAAGCCGCGCTGATGGCAATTTTTACAGTTGGGTAGTGCTGCTGTCGGCTGCTGCCGGAGTCGGGATCCCCGGTGTGCAGGAGGGTTCAACCCCGTATAAGATCGATTATCTGCCGGATACTGTAGATATCTATTCCACTCCGATGAGTTTTCTTTCCTGTGCCGTCGGCAGAGATGAGATCAAAGATTTTGTTGCCTCCGGGAATTACCTCGGCGGACGCGGCGGCAGGATCGCATTCAGTTACGGTTACAATGTCCACCTCGGGATCACCGCTCAGACCGCCAAAGATGAACTGAATATTCCGGTCAAAGATCTGCCGGCACTGCCCAAAATGTCCAAACTGCAGGATTTTTCTGTTTCCGAAGTGCCGGTCGTTTTTGACAATGCCACTGCCTACTATCGCAAAGGGATGCTGAATTTCTTCAAGATCAACGGTTCCCGTCATACGACGACCTGTACTGATCAGAACAATTATCCCTCCAGTTACGGTGAATACCGCACCCATGCTTCCGGAGCGAATGTCCTGTGGGGCGACGGACACGTGGCGGCGAAAGATGATATTATCTACCCCGACCTTTTCAATCCCAATTACCATCCGAACAAACGTTGACAACTGAAATACAGACCGGGAGGTTAAATCATGAAAAAATTATTGGTATTGTGTGCATTGCTGGCAGCCGGTTCATCATGGGCGATCAACTGGAACAGTCAGAACGCCAAAGAGATCGAAGCATCGATCAACAGCAAAAGCGTGGAACAGAAGTATATTGCCGCCGGATTGATCGCTATGATCGGCAAAAATCCCGACAATATCGACTATCAGACCTTCAAAAAAGAGTGGATGGCGGCAGTCGCCACCCGCAAGGAAAAGAGCCGCTACTACGAATGGTATATCGTTTACGCGGTGCCGCAGGCAGTCTGCAGTATTTCCCGCTTCAACAGTTTTGCCAAAGATGTCATCAAAGACCCGCAGTATGCGAAGGTCTATTTTGTCAACAGCCGGATGCTGGTTTCCTATCCGCAGTATTACGATCCTGCAGAATGGCGCATCAAAGCCCTGGCATTGCTCAGTCGCAATGATTATTTTTTGAGCCGCCGGATGTTTGACGGTTATCTCAAACTGATGAAACATTATTCAAAGGACGAGATCAAAAGCGACCTGCAGACCATCAAACGTGCCGTCGATCGCAACAAAGGTAAAATGCGCGACTGGGAAAAATTTGCCGCAGCCGTGGATAAGGTCATCGCCAGATATCAGGATAAATAATCACCGGATGGTGGTTTTTGAACCTGCCAAAATCCGATACAACAACTCGGTGGGCAGGTTGATTTTTTCCGGTTGCAGTGCTACTTTAAGTGCAAACGCAATCATATTTTACAGAAAGGAATTGTCCAAATGACTGAATCTGTTTTGCTGCCGGGCGGTTATTCGGCAACTGTTGAATGGGAAAACGGTGGTTCATGGCAGTTGAACCATGAAGTCCGCAAAGTTGACGAATATATCGAAGAGCTTACCCTGACTTTGAAAAACGATGTCGAAGCAGAGTTCCCGCAGATGACCGTCGGATTCCGCATCCCCAAAGGCGAAATCGCCACCCGCTGGAATGTCAATCTGCATCTGGATAAAACCCTGCTGCCGGAATGGGGTACTCCGGTGATCAGCGAACTTGCTTCCGGTGCGCCGGTATTCTGCCTGATCAATCAGGACGGCAGCAATGCAATGTGCTGTTCCGCCAATGATGCATTGCGGCGGATCATCTGGACTTCCGGAGTCAAAGAACACACCTTTGAAATCAATACCCGGCTGAAATTTTTCACCATGCCGGAGCCGAAAAATACCTTTTATCAGGTAACTTTGCGCTTTGACCGCCGCCGGATCTTTTTCAGCGATGCGGTGCAGGATGCTTTCGCTGAACTGGGCAAAAATCCCGCCTATGTTCCGTCAGTTACTCCGGATGCCGGTTTCGCTCCGCTGTATTCCACCTGGTACAGTTATCACAAAGATATCACCGATGCGGAAATCGAAGCCGAATGTGCCATCGCCAAAAAAATGGGCATGGAGCTGGTCATCGTCGATGACGGCTGGCAGAGTGTTGACGGTGAATGCACCTACGCCAGCTGCGGAGATTGGGAGGTCGCTCCCAACCGTACCGCAGATATGGCGGCGCATGTGAAACGCATCCACGATCTGGGTATGAAATATATGCTCTGGTATTCGGTGCCGTTCGTGGGATATGACAGCAGAAATTATGCGAAATTCAAAGGCAAATATCTCTATACCAATGATATTATGCTGGCATCCGTGCTCGACCCCCGCTTCCCGGAAGTGCGGCAATTTCTGATCGACCTCTACTGCAAAGCGCTGAAAGATTGGGATCTGGACGGATTCAAACTGGACTTCATCGACCGTCTGGCTCTGCCGGAAAATGTGATAGATCCGGCGGTCGCGGAAAATTATGCCGGACGGGATTTCAAAAATATCTCCCAGGCCACCGACGTGCTGATGACCGGGATCATGGAAGCTCTCAAGGCGATCAAACCGGACATCCTCATCGAATTCCGGCAGAAATATATCGGACCGGCCATCCGCAAATACGGCAATATGTTTCGGGCGGCGGATTGCCCGGGAGATATCACCGCCAACCGGATCCGGATCGCCGATCTGCGCCTTTCTTCCGGAATGACAGCCGTTCACGGCGATATGCTGCGCTGGGATTACCGGGAATCCGCCGAATCCGCTGCCAAACAGCTGCTGGCGGTACTCTATTCCGTGCCGCAGATTTCGGTGAAATTCAATGAGATCCCCGCCGACCATCAGGCAATGATCCGCTACCGGCTGGATTTCTACAAAAAGCACCTCGATGCACTGGTCAAGGGGAAGTTCCACCCATCTTTCCCGGATATGAATTATCCGCTGCTGCGCGGTGAAAGTGATGCAGAAGCGGTCAGTACCGTTTATGTCAATAATTTGAGCGTGCCTTGCGATAAACTGGCGCCGGATTTCAAAGAGATCGTGGTCAATGCTTCCAGTGTTCCGGAAGTGCTGGTGAATCTGCCGGTCGATGCCGCGGCGGTCGTCCGTGACTGCTGCGGGAATAAAGTGGCAGAATTCACCGTTGAAGCCGGATTGTCGGCGGTTTACGTCCCGGTTTCCGGAGATGTGGAGTTCACGGCGTAACTGTTGCAGAAGAGATTCCGGTTTGCGGGGCAGGGTAATTTCCCTGCCCCGTTTGTATCTGGTTCATGAGAATGGTAAAAACGCACGAATAAATACGATTTTGCTGAAATGTGTTTGTTTTTTTGCCAGATAGCAATTGTAATTTGCCGTTTTTTATGGTATAATATGCAGCAGTTAGGTAACTTGCAACAACTATTTTTTTAACAGGAGGTTTAACAATGAAAAAGGTTTTTGCCCTGTTCGCTGTATTTCTGACCGGGATGACACTCTGCGCCGAGAGCATCGTCTGGAATGCCGGCAACAAATTTGCCAATTGGAAGTATTTTGCCAATGCCAAAGGAGAAGTCGTTGACGGTGTGATCCGGTTGTCGGCGATCCGCTTTGACTGCCGGATAAATAACTTCAAAGTGAATATCGATCCGGAAAAATACACCATATTTTCCTACACCTACCGGGCCTTTGAGGGGGCGGGCAAACGCGGCGGCGAATTGTATTTCAACCATTCCGGAGAGAAATTTTCCGATAAGCGCAGTTGGATATTACCGCCGATGGTCGCCGATGGTCAGTGGCACACGGTAAAGGTCGCTCCAAAAAATCTGACTTCATGGCGTACCGGCGGGATGATTACCGCACTGCGTTTCGACCCGACCAATGCCGCCGGCGGCAAAATCGAAATCAAAGAGATCAAGTTTGAGCCCCGTCCGGCTCCCCCCGCCAGAATCGTCTGGAACAAGGATAATAATTTCGCCGGCTGGAAATACTCCTACCACACTAAAAAAGAGATCGTTGACGGTATTCTCGTACTGTCGGAGATCAAAAAAGACTGCAATATCGAAATCGTCGGACTGGAAATCGATCCGGCATGCTACAATACCTTTACATTCACCTACCGCGCCGAAGGTACCGGAAAAGGCTGGGGACAGTTGTACTTCAAACATGATAAAGAACGTTACAGTGATTCCCGGCGTGCCCGGATCGCTCCGTTGACTGCCGACGGTCAGTGGCACACGGTTTCCGTTTCTCCGGAGAATATGGATTCCTGGCTCAAGGGCGGCGATATCAAAGCTTTTCGCTTTGATCCGACTGACTCCGCCGGCGGCAAAATCGAAATCAGAGAGATTGTTCTGGAGAAACGCGATATCAGCGTTGACGTAAAAAAAAAATTGAATGCCCCCCCGGCAGATAAGCTCGATGCCCCGGAATGGCCGAAGCTCAAATCCGAAATTTGGCCTTCCGGCAGCCGCAATGTCCAGCTTGGGAAATACTATTTTCAGGGCAAAATGATCAAGTCGCCGGAGGATAAAGTCCGGGGCGGTACCCACCACGAATTTTATTTGCGCCGGAAATTCAATTTGAAATCCAAGCCGGTCCATGGTTTTCTCCAGTATACTGCCGACGATTGTGCGGAAGCATTTATCAACGGCGAAGCCGCCGGATTTGCCAATGATTGGCACAGCTGTCAGGTTTACGATGTGACCCGTTTCCTCAAAGAAGGGGAAAACGTGCTGGGTATCCATTATTTCAATACCAATACTTACGGCGGAGTCATTGCCGAACTTTACGTTCAGTATGCCGATGGCAGCTGCGAAAGGATCAACTCCGACGAACAATTCAAAAGTAATATCAAAGAGTATGCCGGCTGGAAAAAAAACGGTTTTGATGATTCCGCCTGGGCGGGGATCCTGCATTGTGCCCCGCCTCCGGGACCGCCGTGGGGAGTTTATCTGCCCTACCGTTATTTCAGTAATATGCAGCAAATCGTCAGTGTGGATATCTCTCCAAAGGTGGTTACTGCCGGAGAAAAGATCCGCGTGCGTATGGTTTGCAAAGGCAATATCCCTGCTGACCCCGTCAAAGGTGCAGTGCTTTTCAACAAAGATCATCAGTGGCGGGAAAATATCACCCTGAACAAAGAGAATTTCATTCCCGGTAAAGACGGGGTCTGGACCCTGGATTTCACCTGCCGCGTTCCGCTTTACTTCAACAGCGGCAAATACCGGCTCTCTCTGGAAGCAGATATTCTTTCCGCACAATCCGATTCGTTTTCCGGGTTGGACGTTGAAGTGCGCCGCATCCAGTGCGATCCCAAATTTGCGCAGAAAAACAGCTTCAAAGTGGTAAAAAATTCTTCCGGTCAACCGATTTTTCAGCTCAACGGCAAACCATTTTTCGCCGCATGGCTCAATATTCCCGACAAATATCAGCACATTGACGGATTCAAGGTAAATGTGATAACTCTGCTCTTTGAATCCCCCTGGTGGCTCGGAGGTGATAAGCTCAATACCGACCGGTTGGATATGAAAGCTCAAAAAATGGCAGATTACTTCCCCGATGCATACTTCATGTTCACGATCAAATGCGCCTTCCCCGCCGATTGGCGCAGTGCAAATCCCGGAGAGATGTGCGCCGATGAAAGCGGTGTTGTCAACGGCGGCAGATATTCTCTGGCTTCAAAGAAGGCACGGAAAGATTTTGAAAAACAACTGGTTGCCGTGATCAACCATCTGGAAAAATCCCCTTATGCCAACCGCATTATCGGTTACCGGATCGTCGGCGGCTATACCACTGAGTGGCTGGGATGGGAGTCGGCAAGCGGCAAAGCTCTGGATTTCTCGCCGGCGGCAAAAAAGGCCTATGCCGCTTTTGTCAGAGAAAAATATCCGGAATTGCAGAATACCGGTATCCCTTCCGGTAAAGAACGCCACGAACGGGATGGAAATTCTCTGCTCTGGGATCAGAAAAAACATCTCAAAGCGATAGCCTACAATGATTTTGATTCCAATATGACGGCGGATTTCATGCTGCATCTGGCAAAGAGAGCTAAAGCTCTCGTCGGCAAAGATAAAGTCATCGGCACCTATTACGGCTATTCATCGACTCTGCACCATACCGGTAATTCCCAGTACCGCGCCCACTATGCGCTGAAAAAGGTTCTGGATGCCGGAGTTGTTGACTATATTATGTCACCGAACAGCTATCCGTTGCGCAATATGGGTGATACCTGCGGTGAAATGAAACCTTTTGCTTCAATGCAGATGAATAATATCATCCCCGTCTGCGAAGATGACACCCGGACCCATAACGGTTATGTCGTTACCTCACAACATCAGACGATCACTGAAAAGCAGACTCTCGCCCAGATCCGGCGTAACAATGCGCTTGCCATCTGCCGTTTGACGCCAACTTACAACTTTCCGCTGACTCAGGGAACGGAAATCTCTTTCCCTTCAATGGTCATGACAATCAATACGCTCAAAACCGTCGGGCAGCATTGCTTTGATACCAATGCTTCCCGCAATGCGGAAATCGCTCTGGTCGTCAGTGAAGAATCCATTAAATCCATGCCCTCACTTGCCGGAAAAATGGCGAGATCCGGCATCATTGATCAACGTTACCGCGCTGATGGTACGGTGAAGAAAATCAAACGGGTCCGTACGATACTGACCTACGAAACTTTCGTCGGCAATCAGGGCAGATTCAACCGTTCCGGTGCGCCGGTGGATCAACTGCTGGCGGAAGACCTCGCAGACAATCCGGGCAATTACAAACTCTACGTCTTTCTCAACTGCTACAAATACGATGATAAATTTCTGGCGGCGGTCAAAAAACTTCAGCAGCGCAACTGCGTACTGCTCTGGCTTTATGCGCCGGGATATATCAAAGGACTGGAGAGCAGCACTGCTAATATGAAAGCACTTACCGGCATGGATTTCGCCGTTATCAATTCCGGTATCCCGGCGGCAGTCACCATGTCCGACGGCAGGATCACCGGTACTCCGGCGGCAATTGCCGCTCCGATGTTTGCCGTGACCACACCGCAGGCGGAGATCCTCGGCAAATACACCACAGGACAGACCGGGGCGGCGGCACTGAAAACCGGCCAAGCGTTGACCATCTTTTCCGGAGTATGGCAGCTGGATATGGATTTCATCTCCATGGTGTTGAAACGGGCGGGGATCTTCCGGTATACTGAAAGCTGCGATCCGTTTGAAGCCAACGATTCGCTGCTGATGCTCCACGCCCGCTATCCGGGTAAAAAGGTGATCCGGCTGCCCCGCAAAACCGACGTGCTGGATATATTCACCGGAAAAATCGTCAAACGCGATACCGACGTGTTTGAATATGATTCCGAACTTCATGAGACCCGGTGTTTCTACTACGGAAATGATGCGGAAGTGCTGCAGAAAAAATTGGCAAAATGAGCGGGAACTTACTTTAAGTAAAACAGGAAAAGCAGCAGAATATGTCAGCGCATGCCGAAACAGGTAAAATATTGCAGTTCAAACTGGAAAGGTACACCCCTTATCCGGTTTTGTGCAGATTCATGCGACCATTCAATTTTTTTGAAAGGGATAGCCGTCATTTGCATGAAGATTTTTACGAACTGGTGATCGTGGCAGACGGTGTTACCCTGGATCAGGGTGAGGAAGATATGCAGGTACTGCAGGCAGGATTTTTTTTCATCTACGCTCCGGGGACGATCCATAACTACGGCAATATGCGCAACACCAAGTACTTCAATGTGCTGGTGGCAAAGGATGTTTTTGAAAATCTGCTGGTGAAAAAAGATTGTATGCCGGGTTTTGAGGAGTTGTTTCCCTGTTTCGGCAAGCGATCCGAAATTTTCCGGCTCAAAGGTGACGGTTTGAAGTACATTATGGATATCGCCTTTGCCATGCAGGATGAGTTTAACCAGCAGCCGCCCGGCTGGCTGGAAATGATCATCTGCCAGCTGCAGATGCTGCTGATCGAATTGTGGCGGTGGCGGCGCAATGATGACATTCCGGAGGCGGACGATGAAAAAGTGCCGTTCCGCATCAGCCGTTCGATTTCGTTCATGGAGAAGCATCTGACACATAATATTTCGATCCGTGAACTGGCAAGATATGTGTCGATGAGCGAGAGTTCCTACCGGCACAGTTTCAAAGATGTCAGTTCTTATTCGCCGATCCATTATCTGATCAGACTGCGGCTGAAAAATGCTTTGCGGCTGATTTTTATCGGTAAAAGCATCGCGGTTGCCGCCAAAGAATCCGGTTTGCGGGACAGCAGTTACTTCGGCAGGATGTGCCGCAAATACCTGGGGGATTCGTTGCAGAATATCCTTAATATCAGCTCTTCATGGCAGTGCACTCCGGAGGTGAAATCTGAACGGATCATCCACGAATACGATGTTTATAAATCTGAATACGGATCAGGAGAAAAATAATGTTTACAACTACGCAATTCGGAGAAGCACGCTGGTTGTGGCTTCAGGAATCGGAACGTAATGAAGTCGACCGGCGGGTGCGTTTCCGGAAAACCTTTGAATTGGAAACTGTCCCGGAAACCTTTCCGGCAATGATTTCGGCAGATGCCAAATACAAACTCTATGTCAACGGCAGATTTGTCCACTTCGGTCCGGCAAGAGATTTCACTCCCGGGTGGACGTTTGATCGCATCGATCTGGCAGCTTATCTCAAACCCGGCAAAAATCTTATCGCCATTCTCGGTTATCAATTCGGCAGAAGCAACTACATGTACAGTTATTCTCATCAGTCCGCAGTGATCTTTAAAGCTCCCGGTCTGATCAGTGATGAGAGCTGGATGATCAGCGAAGATCCCGGTTATATCCGCAATGTCTCAAAAGGTTCGGTGCAGTACGCTTTTCAGGAGTTTTTTGACTGCAGCAAAAGCGATGACAGCTGGCTGGAGATCGATTACGATGATTCCGGTTGGCAGAACTTCCGCGGCTGGATCGCCGGAGCAATGCCGTGGAACCACTTTGAAGAACGGGGGATACCGCTGCTGGAAGAACGGATCATCAAAGATGCCGAAATCATCGCTGCCAGCGACAGCGAGGTTGATCCGCAATGGCGGGAAATCAGAAGCGTGATTATCCCTTATCATCAGGAAAAACCGGTCTACCGGACACCGGAAACGGTGGCAAATCCCACCAGTGTGATCTACGATTTCGGCAGAGAGGTGGTCGGAATGCTGCAATTCCGGTTTGAAGCGGACGATGCCATGGATTTTCTGGTTTTTGAGAAACTCGACGGCATGACCCCCCGGATCTGTCCGGACGGCGAACTGCATACCGCTTACGGCGGCAGACTTTATCCGGCATCCGGCAAGGTCTGTGAGCATGAGTTGACTTTGCCCTGGGGATTCCGGTATCTGATCGTTTTCAACCGCGGTAAAGGTAAATTCAAGTGCAGCGTATCAGTGCGCGAATGCCGGTACGCGATCGAAGAAAAGGGGACATTCAATATTTCCGACCCCCGGCTGCAGCAGATCCGGGATATGTGTGTGCATACCCAGCGCTGCTGTATTGCGGATTCCTATATCGACTGTCCGTCCCGGGAATATGCCCAGTGGTGGGGGGATGCACTGGTGCAGAGCCAGAATACTTTCCGGCTGGATGATGATCCGGCTCTTTTGCGCCGGGGGTTGCGGACGATGGCGCGCCAGACCACTCCCGAAGGCTTGACCTACGGGGTTGCTCCGGGCTGTGCGCATAACTGCGTGCTGCCGGATTATTCCGCCATGTATCTGGTTACGCTCCATGCGGAATATATGCAGACCGGTTCTCCGGAATTGTGGCGGGAACTGCGTTCAACTGCGTCCGGGATAATCTCCTATTTTGAGAAGTATATCACCCCGGCAGACGGCGTGCCTTTTGATCAGCGGTACTGGCTCTTTGTCGATTGGTGTCCGACTCTGGATAAGATCGAAACATACAATATGATCATCCTCTGGGGAGTGCGGATGGCAGCAGCTCTGGCAGAAATTTCCGGCGAACCGGCAGATATTGCCCTGCTTGCACGCTGCCGGGAGCTGGAAGCAAAACTGCGTAAAGGTATCAAACTGCAGGATCCTCCGCCCCATGCGGCAGCTATGGCGATCATTCTGGATCTCAAGCCGGAGTGCCACCGCCAATATCTGGATGAAATCCTGCTGCCGATGATGAAAAACGCCCATGACCATCCGGTTCAGCCCGGACCGTATTTCATGTACTATGTCTTTGAAGCGGTGAAAAAATATGGGCATTCCGCTGAAATCATCGATTGCATCCGCCGCTGGTGGGGGGAATTTGCAGATGCCGGATTGAGCACTGTCGCAGAACACTTTATCGAAAGAAATTTCCACTATGTCAGTATGTGCCACGCCTGGAGCGCACACCCCATGAAGTTTTTTTCAGAACTGATGCTCGGTATCCGCCAAATCGCCCCCCGCTGGGACGAAGTGGCTTTTGAACCATACGTCGAACCGGGAATGGTGATCTCCGGAACGGTACCGACTCCTCACGGTATTATCGAAGTAAATCTCGATTACTCCGGAAGCGAATTGAAAAAATCCCTGATCCTCCCGCCGGGTGTCAAACTTGCCGCATCCAACGGGTAAATCATCTTTTTATTTGCCGCTGCGCCATTTGCGGGCATTGGCAGAGAAGAATTTTTCTGCCTCTTGCGGAGAACCCCAGCGGCAATATATGCTGAAAATCAATTCGAAATAGAGTTTCCAGAACTCTTTGAACTTCAACGCCAGGGCATTTTCTTCCGGTACGCCGTAAAATCGGTCGGTGGCAAAAAACACCTTTTCGTGCAGCCCCCTGCCGGTACCGTCATGGCTCATCCGGTCAAGATTTCTGACGAATTCAGCTAACAGTTCCGGGTGGCGGTAGCCGCTTATATCGTGGCAGATATTGGGGTAAAAGTAGAGGTTGTGGATGGTTTCTTCCAGCCACGGATATCCCAGATGTCCGCCGTGGATTTTCAGTTTGGGGAATGCTTCGGCGATCCCGGCAAGATGCGATGGGCGCATGCCTTCCGGACCGAAGCCGTATTCCGGATTACGCTTAAGGCGATCATTGCCGATGGAAGCGACGATACCCGTGTGAAAGACAATGGGCATGCCGAGTTTTTCCGCACGTTCATAAAACGGATAGTACCGCTGATCGTTCCAGCCGGTGCGCGGTTTGTAGGGTTTCAGCCCCGTAAAGCCCATCTCCTGCAGCCGGTCGATCTCATCCGGGGATCGGGAAAAATCCAGGTGTCCGAATGCGTAAACTGTCTGCGGATGAGCTTTAGCCGCGGCAAGCACCTCTTGAGTCGAGGCAAAAGTAAGATCGTTGAGCGTCAGACCGTTAAGATCCATCAGCCAGATCTCATCGAATTCCCCGGAATCTGCCAATTCATGAAACCCCTGATGGTTGTGTACCAGATGGGCGTGTGCATCAATGTATTTCACAAACAGCCTCAAATGTTGAATTTGGGAGCAGTGGCAGTGGCAATATCACTGACGATGGTGCAGTTGGGGTGACGGCGGCAATAGGTCACCGGATAGTCATCTCCGGGCTGTCCGGCAGCAGCGATACGGATAATGGTGTTTGCCCACAGAAATTCGGAAGATTCATTGCGGGTCATAAGCAGCATTCTCCGGGCGGAAAGGCACTGTTTCATGCCAAGAGTGATGGCGCGGCGGGGGAAATTTTCCAGGTTGCCGCCGACTCCTTTATGACGGGTCGCATCGATGGTGCGGGTGAATTCATTGATATCCAAAATCCGCGGATCGGTGTCAGCCACGCCGGGAGCAGGTTCATTGAATGCGACATGACCGTGGATGCCGATGCCGCCGAAGCATACTTCAATGCCGCCGGTGCTTTCGATCATGCCGGGCAGATCGGCGAGGATCTCCGGACGGGGGAAGATCACCTGATCGGCTGGCATGAGCAGTTCCGGACGGACCCGGTCGAAAAACAACGGCCCGATCTGGCGGCGGAAACTCAAAGGGCTGCTTTCCGGGATCAATTCATCCTTTTCATCATCCACATATTCGTCCATAAAGAAGAAACGGACATTTTTCAGCGGAATACTCTCAAAGTTGATCTTTTCCGCCATGATGCGATAGGGCTGGGTGGGACCGACGGGCATGATGAAATTAACGATTTTGTTTCCGGCGGCGGCTTTGCGGAATTCTGCGACCATCTCTTCGGCGAGGTACTCGTAAAGTTCGTCCAGAGTGGCGGTCAACTTCAACTGACCTTTGGAAGCGGCAATAAGTTCTCCGGTGGTAAGTGAGAGCAGGTAACGGACTTCTTCTTTACGATTCATTTTTCTGATCCTTTCATCTTTGGTTCAATGAATAGTTATTGTCTTGTTGTAATGCATCCACCCGTCTTCGTTTCACTGCGCCGTGACCAGCCGTGCGGTCAAAACCGTTATTGCGTGGTTGACAAATCATGTTTGCGATTATCGCAAGCAACGGATCTTGAATGCAAGTTTTACAAAATTCATGACATTACCAATGAATAAAACAATGGATTTTATGTTAAAACAATTTGCGCTTTATGTAAAATAGTGCTATATTTACCGGTATGCAATGGTAAATATGATGAATTAATGGTGAAAAAGTATTTTCTATGAGAAAAATCGTCGGTCGCCCCAATTTGTCAGTTATCCCGGACTTGCCGCTGCCCATCCACGTGCGTTCAGCCGGGTACAATGAAGCTGCGCCGGGATGGGAGGAATTGGCAGACGACAAACCATTTGTCCAGATATTCTGGTGCGTGCAGGGAACCGGAGAATTTATTTTGCCGGATCGGCAGGTGATTCTGCATCCCGGGGAAACCTTTTACCATCTGCCCGGTGAATTGCACCATCACCGCAGTATCGATCCGGTTTCGCCGTGGCACTATTACTGGTTCACCTTTGACGGGGAACATGCGGTCGATTTCATCAACTCCTACGGATTCGGTCAGCAGCCGCTGTATGGCGGCAGCTGTCCGGTGGAACTTTTTATGGAACTGGAAATTCTGGTGCGCCGTCAAACGCCTTTCAATCAGCGTTATGCCATTGCCAAAGCCGCCGAGATCATCGCCCGGATGGGCGGAAACAATGAGCATTTACCGGCAGAAGATCTGGTGGCGGCGTTCCTGATCGCTGCCCGGGAGAATATTTGTGATCCGGATGTCACCGTCGAACGGATCGCGGATTCGCTGGGGGTGCACCGGACGACGTTGAATAAGCACTTCAAGGAAAAGATGAAGATCACTCCGGCGGTACACTTGAATATGATCCGGCTGCAGTATGCTCTGCTGCTGCTGAAAAGCACATCCAGCAGTATCAAGGAAATCGCCGAACTTGCCGGATTCGGCAGCGCCGGATACTTCAGCAAGGTCGTCCGCAAGCATACCGGACAATCTCCGGAGGAGTACCGGAAAAAATAATCAGTTATCCCCCAGAGCGTTGCGCTGCCAGCGGAAACTTAAATAACAGCACCAGGTGATGGTACATCCGGTGGCAAAGCCGAATAAGCCGTTCCACCAGATGATCGTGTGACCGAAAAATCCGCTGTCCTTGAAAAGGTAAGTGACGATCACCCGGAGCGTCAGGGCGCACAGTGCCACGATGGTCGGTGTCAGTGCGTGCCGGGTGCCTTGAAATACTCCGAATAAGGGGACGTAGAGCGACAGGATCACCACGATGAATGCCATGGCATTGAGATAGGAGGCACAGTATTCAAAAGCAGTGCTTTCCAGAGCGAATGCTTTGGGGATCACTCCGGACAGCAGCCAGATCGCCGCTGCCGGAATAAGGGTGCAGACAAACGAGAGCAATACTCCCTGCAAAGCTCCCTGTCTGACCCGGTCGAGCCGTTTGGCACCGGCATTCTGCCCGGTGAATGTCGCCATGGTGGTCATCAGAGCGTTGCAGGGCAGATGCAGATACATTTCCATACGGTGTCCTACGGTGAATGCGGCGGTCATGGTCTGTCCGAAACTGTTCACTGCCCGCTGGATGAATGAGATCCCCATTGCCACGATCATCATTTGCAGAGCAATGGGCCAACCGATCCGGAAAGTATCCCGGACGATGGGAAATTCCAGTTGCCAGTCCCGCATTTTATAGCGGAAAACCGGATATTTGCGGTGCATGTAGATCCATGCCGCCAGCATGGATGCCGCCTGCGAAATATTGGTTGCCCACGCCGCTCCGGCAGCTCCCATATCCAATCCGGCGACGAACCAGAGATCCAGGACGATATTGAGGATCGATGCCAGCAGCAAAAAGTAAAAAGTTGCCGCACTGTCCCCCACTGAACGCAGTACTGCCGCCAGAATATTGTAGCCGAATTGAAAGATCAGCCCCAGTGAATAGATGCGGAAATAAAGCAGCGTATCATCCAGAATTTCCGGCGGTACTGCGATAAAACCGGTGTATATCTTGCGGGACAGCAGCAGAGCCGCAACGGTCGTCACCGCGCCGAGCAGCAGCATGAAAAGTATCCCGTTTGCGGCATCCCGGCGGACTTTTTCAAAGTCTCCGGCACCGAAGTGTTGTGAGGTCAGCACTCCGTTGCCAGCTGAAAAACCGATGGCGGCAGCAAGGAAGAAAAAGAGCATCGTTCCGGTCGTGCCGACTGCCGCCAGAGCCGCCTGTCCGGTAAAGTTGCCCACGATGATCGTATCGACCGTATTGTACAACTGCTGCAGCACCGCGCCGAGCAGAATGGGCAGTGAAAACTTCAGAATGTGTTTCCACGGAGTTCCTTCGGTCATGGATTTACCGGTCATGTGCATGTTTTCCCTGTTGCAGTTATATGATTCCGGATAATATACCACCATGGACTGCACTTTTCAAGCCGGAGCGCTGGCAGGGAATAAATTCACAAATATTTTTTCTATCACTATTGAAATAGATTTTCACAAGTGATATATTAACATCAGATGAAATGAGATAATAACAATAATTTAAGATATCGTGAAAAAAGTCAGTGACGAAACCAGAGAAAACCCCTATATCGTTCCGGCACTTGCCCGCGGATTGCGGCTGCTGGAACTCATCAGTGCTTCCCCGGCAGGAGTTCTGCCCGGCGAACTTGGTTCGGCGGGGATTCCTCCGGCGACCCTTTTCCGGATGCTGAATACTTTGAGCGAATTCGGCTGTATCCGTAAAGATGGTGACGGCCGCTACCGGATCACCGGCAAACTCTGCCAAATGGCATTTCAGGCGCTGGACAGCACTTCGCTGGTCTCCTTCGCGGAAAGACCCATGCGCAAATTGCGCGATCAGATCGGTGAAACGGTACTGCTGGGGATCATTCACGGCGGACACGGGGTGATTTTGCATCAGGAAATATCCCGTTATCCGGTGAAAGTGGTTCTGGAGATCGGTCATAATTTCCCTTTGCACTCGGCAGCTCCGGCCAAGGCGATCATTTCGCACCTCGCTCCGGAAGATCAGGAAGAGCTGATCAGTCAGATCAGTTTTACCCGTTTCACGGCAAAGACCATTACTGATGCAGCAAGTTTCCGGGAGGAACTGCAAAAAGTGCGCCGGGATTCAGCGGCATTTGACTGCGGCGAAGAAGATGCGGATATCCGCTGTGCGGCAGTTCCGGTGTTTGACCGCCGCAAACGGGTGGCAGCCGCACTGTGGATCAGCGGTCCGGCATCCCGGCTTACGGATGAGAAGATGCGCACGGCAGTTCCGCTGCTGCAGACGGCGGCGGCGGAAATTTTTAGTTGAAAACCCAAAATGAAAGGATGGATACATGGAACTTAAAGGTAAAAAAATTCTGGTTACCGGCGGATCTGCCGGTTATGGCAAAGGTATCGCTTCTGTGCTGGCAAAAGCCGGAGCCGAAGTGTGGATCACCGGCAGAAATGAGCAAAAACTGCAGGAAACTGCGGCGGAATTATCGGTTCACGCCGTCTGCGCTGATGTGACCAAACCGGCGGATTGGGATCGGGTATTTGACGCTATGGGCGGGGATATCGACGTACTGATCAACAATGCCGGAGCCGGAGGCGCTCTGGTGCCGGTTTCGCAGCAGAAAGATGAAGATATCATTTCCACGATCAACATCAATCTTACCGGTACGATTCTCGGTTGTGCCCGGGCCGCGCGGATCATGGAAAACCGGAAGTCCGGTACGATCATCAATATTTCCAGTGTCTGCGCTCTTTATGCCTGGCCCGCATGGAGCGTTTATACCGCAGCCAAAGCCGGGCTGGCGAAATTCAGCCACGGGCTTTACACTGAATTGCGTCCGCACGGGGTGCGGGTAACCTGCCTGACTCCCAGCTGGGGGCAGACCAATTTCAACAATGCCGCCAATATTTCCGGAGCTTCGGAAAATCCGGAACTTGCCGCCCAATGTACCAAACCGGAAGAATTGGGCGTGCTGGTCAGAGAAGTTCTGGAAACTCCCGACCATCTGGCGATCCCCGATGTGGTCATCCAGCCGGTGATCCAGGATATCTGTCCGATGTAAAATTGTGAGCGGCAAATGCGTATTTTTATTGAATGTGAAACCTTTGATGATTTGGGCGGCTGGACGGTGGAAACCCAGTGCCGGGAGGCGATGGGATCATTCTGGATCTTTGCTCACGGAGTGGGGATTCCGGTCGCTGATGCGGAAACGGCAGTGGAACTGCCTCACGTCGGGAATTGGCACTTTTTTGTCCGCACCCGGGATTGGAGTGCCGTCTGGCAGCGGGGGAGTTCCGCCGGAAAATTTCAATTGCTGGTCAATGGCGAAGCATTTGCCGCAGAACTTGGCACCAATGGGGCGGCGTGGGCGTGGCAGTTCGCCGGGGTGCGGGAACTTGCCGGAGGCAGACACCGGATATCTTTGCACGATCTGACCGGATTTGACGGCAGATGTGATGCGGTATATATCACCGATGATCCGCAAGATGTGCCGCCGGATGATCCGGCAGTACTGCAGCGGTTGCGCCGGGAATTGTGCCATACCGTGATTGAAAATGATCCGGAATTTTACGATCTGATCGTCTGCGGCGGCGGATATGCCGGACTCTGTGCCGCACTGGCGGCAGAGCGGGAAAATTTGAAAACCATCGTATTTCAGGATCGTCCGGTCGCCGGAGGGTGCGGCAGTTCGGAAATCCGGGTGTGGACGGGCGGAGAAACCGGTTTGCCGCCCTATCCGGCTCTGGGGCAAATTGCCCGGATGATCAGTCCGGTCTGCGGTTCGCCGGGGATGAAAAAGGATCGGGAACTCTTTGAAGATGACCGCAAAGCGGCACTTTTCAAAAAACAGAACAATTTGCATTTTTACGAAGCGGTGATCGGAGTGGAAACCGCTCCGGATGATCCGCAGCAGATCACGGCGGTGATCACCCGTTCCGTGAGAAGCGGCAGGGAAACCCGCCGCCGGGGACGGTTTTTTGTCGATGCCACCGGAGATGCGCTGGTCGCCAGAAGCTGCGGATGTGAAGTGATGTACGGCAGTGAAGGGCGGGAGGAATTCGGCGAATTTCTCGCTCCGGAACATCCGGAACGCACGGTGATGGGACATTCCGTACTCTGGGAGACCCGCAAATCGGATCATAAAGTGGAATTCCCGGATATCGACTGGGGGATCGAATTTGACGAAAGCCGCGCCCTGGAACGTTTTGACTGCTGCTGGGATTGGGAAGCCGGACAATTTCTGGATCAGGTGATGGATATCGAACACATCCGCGATTACGGCTTGATGACCTGCTATGCCAACTGGTCGTTTCTGAAAAACCGTTCCGCCCGAAAAAAAGAGTGGGAATGCATGGATCTGGAATGGGTTTCCGCCATCGGCGGCAAACGTGAGAGTTACCGGGTCAAAGGCGATCTCATCCTGACCCAGAACGATCTGCTGGCATCCCGCATCTATTCGGATGCCTCCGGTTGTGCTACCTGGAGCATTGATCTGCACTTCGCCGATCCGGAAAATATCCGCAAATTCGGTGAACCATTCCAATCCTGCGCCTACCATCTGGTTTTACCGGCACCTTATCCGGTGCCGTACCGGTGCATGTATGCCAAAGATATGAATAATCTGCTGCTTGCCGGCCGTTGTTTGAGTATGACCCATATTGCATTTTCTTCAGTGCGGGTGATGCGGACTCTGGGGATGCTTGGCGAAGTTGCCGGAATGGCGGCGGCAATCGGCGTCAGACATAACTGCAGCTGCCGGGAAGTGTATCAGCGGTTTCTTGAGGAGTTGAAAACCCTGATGCGCGGCGAAAGCGGCAGTAAAAAGGTGCTCAACAAGCATGATGCTTTTCACTTTATGCGTCCGGTCGGCACCATGGGCAATGAAACGGAAGACTGCTGGATCGACTTTGATTACCACGGCAATATGGTTCAGCAGATCCCGCCGGAATTGCAGCGCTGCATCGATTCACTGCACCTCAACCGCAAATCTTATGCGGCAATTGAGGAGCAGCAATTTAATATATGACTCCGGGATTGTCGAGGGAAACGGTTTTCAATGCTCCTTTTTTCTGGTCAGCACTGCTTGACGGCATGTACCAGGTGTCGAATGTGTTGTAAGAGTTGTAGTCGTAAGATACCAACTGGAATGTGGCAGTGTTTTCCGCATGTCCGTCAAAATAGAGGACATTTGCCATATTGTTGTGTGCACCATACGCACCGAAACAGCTGTAGAGCCCGCCGACAACTCCGCTGGCAGAGGAGATGGTGGGAGCGTACAATGCATTGGTGCTGCGCAAGCCGGAGCTGACCTTGGTGGTAAAGGATCTTCTCCAGTCATCAAGCATTACGACCGTGATGCTCGGCTTGGTGACCTCTTTGATTTTTCCCAGATAACGGAAACGGTCATAGTTGGTTGAACCCAGTTTGGTCTTGATGTTGATATAAGCATTGTATGCATAGGTGAGTTTGATCGGGATATTAGCGTAAACGCGCACATCTTCCCCGGCACCTGCCGCAGAGGGGCAAACCAGCGTTTCCGAATACCATCCTTCGGTGTTACTTGTGGGAGAAAGGCCGTTTTCCACATAGATTTTTTCTCCGAAGTAATTGTTGCGGGTACCGTATTCCGACCAGCGGAATTGTTTTTTGTAACTGTCATTGAATCCGGATCCGCTCATGTTTCTGGGAATCGGCACTCCGTCATTTTCATCGGTGTAGCGCATCCAGCCGATGCCGTTCTGCTTCAGGTTATTGAGACAGGTCGCTTTGTGCCCTGCCTGACTTGCCTTATTCAGTGCCGGCAGCAGTATCGCCGCCAATATCGCGATAATCGCAATAACGACGAGCAATTCTATTAAAGTGAATGCGCTCTTGGGAAGAGGGGAAAAACTTCTTTTCACGGGAAAAGAGGTTTTTCCCCTCTCCCCAAACCCCACTTCCCTTTTCAAGAAAAGCGGTATTCTTCGGGATATATATTGTCCGAGCCCCAGCGAAGCGACTCGTCGCGGCGTAGTGAAACGAAGACGGAAGGGCGAGTTTTTCCGCGACCCGCCGAGCGGGCGAGAAAAAAAGTTTTCCCTTTCCCCCGCGCCCCCTTTCTCTTTCAAAAAAAGCGGGATATTTTTGGATGACAGATCATGCCCCGCCGTGCGGAAAAATTTTTGCTCGAAAAAGTGCCGGACCTGGGCAACAGTATTTGCTTGCGGAGCAATCGAAGTAAACCGGTACCGGTTTACTTTCACAAGTGAAAGTAAACCGGTACCGGTTTACTTTCACAAGTGAAAGTAAATGCATAATCAAAAGTCTCCTGTTTTGGTTGTTTTCCGGAACATGACATTAATATATTACGGAAAATCTTCAATTGCAAGTGTTTTATCGCAAAAAACGGACAATATGCTCTATAGAACATATTGCCCGCAGTAAATTTACCGGAATTTATTTCACCGGAATCAATATTACCCGGTCGATATACAAATTCCTGATGGCAGGGTCTTTTTCCGGTTGAATGAATAAATCGTATGAACCGTGGAACGTATATTGTCCGAGAACATAAAGTTGATATCCCTCTGCTCCGGGCTGGCTTTTTGCCCGCATCCCGGTGTTCCATTCACGCCAGCGGAAGCCGGATTCCAGCACACTGGCCCGCAATGCATATTTGGCTGGAGTGCCCTGATATTCGATCTTGGCCAGAACGGCAATGCGGTATTTGCCGCGCAGGGCGTTTTCCAATTCGATGCGCCAGATATGTTTGCCATCGGCGACAAGCTGGGCGGCGCGGGCGTTGTAAGCATTCTGATCCGTAACGAACTTCATGCCGCGTCGGAGCGGACGGTGAAACTCTGCGGCACTCCAGATTTTCATACCGGGGACAGTCGCTTGAGCGATACCTTCGGGGATGGTTCCGTCATTTTTTCCGGCGAGACGGACGGCACGTTTCTTGAATTCATCCCAGGTGCTGATTTTTTCCGGACCGTACTGCAGGTATCCGGCAGATTTCAAAAATGCGATGTCTTTTTCCAGAACCGCATCCACATCAAAATCTTTCAGTGTTTCCGGCCGTTCCCCGGTCAACAGATCAAAACCGTCGTGCATCACCGTCAGGTCAAAAGGTATCGCCGCTTTTTCCACCCGGAAAGCATACTCTTTTCCCGCCTTTGCCGCCGTGTTTCTTGCCTGCTGCATGGCACTGCGGGCGGCAAGGAAATTATCTTTGCCCAGTGAACGGATAACCGAACTGGCAAAGTTGCAGACGTAAACTTGCGGATTTTCTGCGGGAGCCTGACGCAGGATTTTTACAGCTTTGATAACATCTTTTGCCGCCGGACCGTAATAGGGAATGCAGAATTCTTCGATCAATTCGTCCAGCGATTTGTCCGGGTTCCACAGCAGTCTGCTCATTACATAGAAACGCAGATCATAAAAGTTGCCGAATACCGGTTTGTCGGTGTGATATTCCGCAAAATACCACTCCGCACCATTGGCGTACATCCGGCGCATATCCCGGTCGAATGCCTCCCAGTTAGGCTGGCACTGAAAAAAGTATTTGTCGTTGATTACATAGGTGTAAAGATAGATTTTTGCGCCAGTTTCCCGCCATTTCGCCAAATCTTCCAGAATGACTTGGTTGACCTTGTGATCAAGCGGTTTGGAGGCATCTGCTTCGATCGTGCAGTACATGATCCCCACATTTTTCCGGGCTTTGATGGTTTTGGGCGGTTTTCTGGCAGTTAAATATGCCAGCGTGAGAAATTCGATTTCCGGAAATTCACTCTCCAGACGTCCTGCGACATCATTGACGAAGTCCAGCAGAATATCCGAAGTTATGCCGTTGTGTTTCTGCAGGAACTTGCGGCATTCCGGACATTCGCAGAAGCGGTTGCAGTCATTCATTGAAACCGAAACCCGGGTCGCTGTCGGATTGTCTTTCAGCCATTTGCGGATGTAATTGACCGTGTGCTGGCGGAGCCGTTCATTGGAAAGACACAACTGTCCGTCATGGACACGTCTGCCTTTGATCATGGCATAGAAATCCGGATTGGCAGCCAGTGCCTCTTTTTTCGGCGGGCAGAAGCGCAAAAAGGTGTGGCAACCCAAAATCTGTTCCTGACCGCCCCATTTGGCAGAGAGCTGTACCGGTTTATTCAAAATCCCGTTCAAACGGCGTTTGGCGGCAAATGCCTGATCTTCTTCACCGCTTATCCGCTGGGAGATCTGCCGGACTTTGATCCGGGGGGCGAAGCGGTAGTCAGCTTCGGGCAGTTCTTTAAGCGCGGGGATGTATTCTTCGGTCGGAGAGAGAAAACGCACATTGCAGAAGCGTTCCAGATATTCGTAGACCGCATACAATGAACCGCGGGCTTTGCCTCCGGCTAAATAAAGGTCGCCATCGACACTTTTGATGATCAATTCGCTGTCACCGAATTTGGCAAAATCGACCTGCAGTACGGCGGCGGCTTCAGCCGTGCTGCCGATGCGGATGTATTTGCCCTTTGCTCCGGCATGGTTGACGATCGGAATTTCCCTGCCCAGTAATTTGCCGGCATATTTTTTCATCTCTTGAGCCGCATTTTTCTCCATTTCCGATGCCTGCGGAGAAACCAGGATCAGATAGTCGGCGGCAGCCGCGCTTACGCTGAAAAATATCGCCCCAAGCAGAGCAAAAAATGAACTCATACGCATTTTTTATGATCTCCTTAACATAAGTTATTTCTGAATATCCATTTTGGTATTGCCGACAGTAACTTTCCACAACGTTACCGGACCATTCATTTTGCTTACGAATCCTTCCGGAGTAAACGCGCTGACATGACCATCGGCAAAAATGATATTAGTCTGACGGTTGTGACGGAAATGCAGATTGTAGCCGCTGTTGCTCAAATTGCAGTGCTGACGGCCTTTAGAGTGGTTCCAGCTTTCAAAATAAAGCGGCACATCCGAAGATTGATGAAGCCGTTTGAAGTTCCATGCATAACGGTAATTGTCCGCACCAACTTTGACAGGATGATCATTGCTGTTTACATAAGGAACCGTGTCAAACTGGAAATACACCCCGTAAAAACCACTTGCGCCTCCGGCAGAGGTGCGCTTGTCAACCAGTTCATCGTTGATATCCGACGGTGCTCCGGGGCAGACGATCACATCCGCAGATGCCAGATAAGGTGCGAAAGTTCTCGTTCCGCCGGCTTTCGGTCCGCGCAAAGTGCCTTTGGCAAGTGCAAATGCCAGAAAAAACGAGGGAAAATCATCGTTTCCGCCATCGTAACCAAATTTCATCATCGCCGAACCATCATAATCATCCGCATACATGGCTGTACCCAACCCCATCTGCTTGAGATTATTGAGACACCCCGAACTTTTGCCGCGCTCCCGGGCAGAATTGAGCGCCGGAAGCAAAATCGCCGCCAATATCGCTATGATAGCAATGACTACCAGCAATTCTATTAAAGTGAAATGGGAGTGTGCGGGGGACAAGGAAAACTTTTTTTCACGGGAAAAAAAGTTTTCCCTTTCCCCCGCGCCCCCTTTCTCTTTCAAAAAAAGCGGAGTACTTTTTTGAAAATAATACAACGGCGAAACACATATTTGACAAGTTTTACTCACCAGCAATTCTATTAAAGTAAATGCGCTCTTGGGAAGAGAGGAAAAACTTCTTTTCACGGGAAAAGAGGTTTTTCCCCTCTCCCCAAACCCCACTTCCCTTTTTAAGAAAAGCGGACTTCTTTGAGATGATATCTCTATGGGTGACAGACGTTTGGGTGATCGGCGGTTTACATCTGCATCGGTCGCTGTTTTCATAAAATCATCCTCCTTGTTTTAAGAATTGTCTCATTTTTGCGGACAATTCTTTGTTTGCAGTATCGGCAAATTCTGTACAGCTTGTCCGCTTGTCCCCGGTTTTTCGGAGTGCGGTATTTTTATTACAACATCGCTTGTTGCAGTTAAAAGTTAGCATTGAAAACGGCGGTTTTCAAGCATGTACGGCGGTTTTCAATATAAAAAGTTGTCTGCTTGTATCTTTTTTTGGGGAATTTTCAGTACAGCAGCTTGCATCTGCCGCCCGGAGCAGGTATATTATCAGCTGTCATCAATATATTGTCCCGAAAGAATACATTTGCCATGAAGAAAAAAGATGCCATTGCCGCAGATATGATCGAACAGATCAAATCCGGCAGATTTCAGCTCGGCAGGAACATCCCTTCCCGCAACCGCCTGATGCTCCACTATCACTGTTCCCGTACCACGATTGAAAGTGTGATCGATGATCTGACCCGGGCAGGATATCTTGCCGGTAAACAGGGCAGCGGGACGGTGCTGGTGTCGGTTGCTCCCAACCGTCCGGTCGATGAAATACTGGTCGCCTATCCATTCAACAACAGCTATCTTGAGCAGAATCATGAATTGCTCCTGCCGGAACAGCCCGGCGATATCCCCCGGCGGCTGCTGGATATCTCCCGCTCATCCACTGAATTGATGTCCGCTTCTTACAGCGGCAGGGCGGTGGTCTGGCCGCTGCCCGATATCGAATATCTCCGGGAAATGGATATTTTGCGCCGGAAAAATATTCCGCAACTGCTGTTGAACCGGGACTATGACACCTTTGATGCGGTTTGCACCGATGTCCGGGCAAGTATCCGTACCGGCATAAACTGGCTGCGGCAGATGGCGGGCGATGATATTGCCATTATCGGCAGGATGCCCACGACCATGCGTCCTTATCAGGCGGAAAGGGTCATTGCATTTTATGAAATTTGCACCGATTGTGGAATCACTCTGCTGCCCGGCAGGGCATTTCTGGAACCGCACGACACCTATTATTCGCCTGCCAGTGCGGTGAAATGTGTGCAAAAGGTCTTTGCCGGTACGGCACCGCGGGGGATCTTTCTGCTGAATGTGGAACTGGCGATGACTTTGATAATCTGGGCTGAATCTCAAAATATCATTCTGGGCAGGGATTACTATCTGCTGGTATTTGATTACCGTCAGGAGTTGTCTGCCATGCAGGGTTTGGCGATGCTGCGTCAGCCTTATGAATTGTACCGTAACGAATTTTTGAAATGGCTGGAATACCGCGACGGAGGAGAAAGCCGCAAGCGTTTCATGGTGAAACTGCCTGCCGAATTGATTATCGGCGGTCAGACATTTGCATAAAGGTCATTCAAGAACCGGTGGGAGATTTTGGAATTGTCTCACAAAATATGCCGATAAAAAAACTGCTGTCCGCCGGAAATCGGCAAACAGCAGTTTTGTGTGTTCCTCTGAACAACTGATTACTTGGCAGCAAGCAGTTTGTCCGCCTGGGATTTTTTGTTGGCGGCACGGTTGGCGTGGATGGTTCCCGCTTTGACCGCTTTATCCAGACGGCTGGCAAACTGTTTTGCCAGTTCGGTGGCGGCGGCATCGCCGGCGGCAACTGCGGCACGCAATTTTTTCTCGATGGTTTTCAGTTCGCTGACCCGGGCACGGTTGCGGAGGTTGGCTTTTTTGCTGGTAGCCAAACGTTTGATAGCAGACTTGGTATGCGCCATGATTTTTTTCCTTCATTGTTCCGAGGCGATTTCAAAACTCCCCAAAAATTCCCGAAATTCATTGTTGTGATCTTAAAGCGGGGCATTCCCGGCGGTCATTTATCCAACAACCACGCTCAAACTGCCGCTTGAATCTCGCCGACACCGAATATTCAGTCTCTTTTTGAATGACTTTTGCAACTGCCTCTTTATGTAAATATAAAATTGTTTCAAACTGCAACAGACTATTAATATAGCGCATTTTTTCCAAAAAGCAAGCCCATCAGTCGTTTTTACTTGATAAAAGTCGTGAAAATCGGGACATTTTCCGGAAATCATGCCAAAAACTTTTTGCTCCGGATCTCGAATTTTCCGGACGGGTGATCCTGCCGGAGTACTTCAAAACGGCAATCCTGCCTGGCAAGTTCCTGCAATCTTGTTTCGCACAACTTTTCCAGCAGATCATAATCGTTGCACTCCCGGCTGACATGGGCAAGGAGCAGCAATTCGGAATTTTCCCCCAGCACTTCGCCGAGCAATTCCGCTGTATCGTGGTTTCCCAGATGCCCCCGGAAGCCGAATATCCGCCGTTTCAATTCCAGGCGCCGGCTGGAATTCATCAGCATTTCCCGGTCGTAATTGCTTTCAATGACCAGCGCGGTGCAGTTTCTTAAAAAACGCTTGACATTTTCGCTGACGCATCCCAGATCGGTTGCCATGGCGATTTGTATGTCGTTGCGGATGAATTTGAATCCGACCGTATCCACATCGTGCGACAGCGCAAAGGAGTTGACTTCAAAACCGGCAAGTTCAAACCTCGCTCCCGGTTCAAAAGTACGGACTTTTTTGGGCAGCTGTTTGTTTCCGGCAAGTTTTGCTGCCGTTTCGGGTGTGGCGTAGAGCGGAATATCCAGCGTATCGCAAAATACTCTGGCTCCGGCGGAGTGGTCACTGTGTTCGTGCGTGAGCAGTGCGCCGCAGATCCGGCGGGGATCACACTGGGCTTGGGTCATGCGGTTGAGCAGTTCTTTACGGGAAAAACCCTGATCCACCAGTATGGCACCGGCTTCACATTCCAGAAAAAAGGCATTGCCGCTGCTGCCGCTGCCAAGTGAACTCAAAAAAACTGCTTCTTCCATATCTTAAAATCCCGCTTTTCAGTGTTGAAATTTTGACCGTGAAACGCCCGTAACAGGCAGTTGCTCCGGACAGACAGGAAATATACTGCCGCAAGCTTTTTTTGTCAACCTTTTTTTTCGATTATTTCCGGGGCAATTTCAAAACTCCCCAAAAATTCTTTTTTTGTTGTTTGCGGCGGTTGAAAAATCTTTTTTTGCAACTAAATTAAATCAGGGTAAGAGAAATTGCGGCATGGATCTGCCAAATGCACGATAAGGTATTGAAACGATGACCCAACAGCAGTTATCCGCCGGTTTGTCCGGCAAACTTGAACAGCATACTTCGCTGTCGCTCAATCAGCGGCGCAGTCTGGAAATGCTGGCACTGCCGGTAGTTGATCTGGATCTCCGGCTGCAAAGCGAACTGCAATCCAATCCCATGCTGGAAATCGAGGAGAACCTCGCTGCTGAATTACCCGCCGCCAACGCGGAACTTGCTGTTGACAGCGGTAACTACGATGAGAACGATTATGAAAACAACGGCGTTCTTGCGGAATCATGGGCAGATGATCTGCCGCTGCCCGGAACGGGGGACGCAAACGATGACCGCCGGGATTTTTTCAGTCAGATCTCTGCTCCGCCGCCGGCATTGAAAAGTTCTTTGCTGGCAGAGCTGGCAGTTCTTTCCCTGCCGGAAAATATCGCCAGGGCAGCCCTGGAAATCGTCGGCGCTCTGGATGATGACGGTTATTTGAGTACTTCTACGGCAGATCTGGCAATGGTCGCCGGTGTGGATATGCCGGAAATGGAATCGGCATTGAAGATCGTTCAGCAAATCGCTCCGGCGGGTGTGGCGGCACGTGATCTGCCCGAATGCCTGAATCTCCAGCTCGAAAGGCTCGGTAAATCCACTGCGCAACTTAAACAGCTGCTCTCCATCGGTATTGACGACCTGGAAAACAACCGCCTCGATCATCTGGCTGATAAACTGCACGTCTCTTTGGCAGAGGTGGAAAGTATGCTCAAAACCCTCCGGTCGCTCAATCCTGCTCCCGGCAGACAGGAGGGCGGTGCCGGAGTGATAACCCCGGATCTGGTGATCGAAAAAGATGGCAATTCCGGATACCGGGTCGTGCCGGTCTACAGTTGCAATATGCGGATAAAAGTTTCTCCGGTTTATGAGAAGCTGCTTGATGATCCGTTGCTTGCCGATGCGGAACGGCAGTTTGTTTCCGAAAAACTTGCCAGTGCCCGAGAGGTCGTCAACTCTCTGAAACGCCGGGAAAGCACTTTGGTACGGCTTGGTGAATTGCTGATCAAATATCAGCGTGGATTTCTGGATGACGGCGTGGAACACTTGAAAAGTTTTACCATGAAAAACGCCGCCGCTGAATTGGATGTCAGTGAAAGCACCGTTTCCCGGGCAGTGGATAACAAGTTCGTGGATACCCCGCAAGGGGTGTTTCCCCTGAAATACTTTTTTGCCGCCGGATACAGCACCGCCGATGGAGATGATGTTTCCGGTCAGGCGGTCAAGGCGATGATCCGGCAGCTGATCAATGATGAAGATCCCGCCCGCCCGCTGTCCGATGATGCGATTGCCAGAGAGCTGAAATCCCGGGGCGTTCCGGTTGCCCGCAGAACCGTCGCCAAATACCGGGAAGCGATCAATATTCCCTCATCTTCCCTGCGGAAAAAGTTTTTCTGATCCGGGACGACCGTTATTTTTTACGGAAGTTTTTCTGTTCCTGCTTGTGATATTCTTCGAGCAGCCGGCGTTGTTCTTTCTGGATCTCTTTGAGCAAAACGGAATCGCTTCTGGGGATTTTGCCGCGGAATTTTTCCTTGCCGGAGCGGATGTCATCCAGAAACTTTTGGAAATCGGTCATCCGGTCGAGCATGGGGAAGCCTTTGATATTTTTGGCAGTCTGTGCGAGCATTTTTGATTCATTGAAGAGCAGCAGAGCCATTTTGCGCCGTTTGCCGTCATTGTGTTTATAATCCATAAGTTCGTTCTGGATCATGTGGATAAGTTTCAGAGAAACCCGTTCACGTTCCTGACGGTGGTTTAAGGCGGTGCGGCTTTCGCTGTTGATCCGGCTCAATTTGCGGTCGATATCCTCCAGATCGTCGGCGAGACGTTTCATTTGCCCGGAGATATCGTTGTTGTCGATCCGTCTGGTACCGGAAGCGGAGAGCCGGAAGTTGGCGGTGGTTTTGGTTGATCCCCGGACGTTGGTGCGGCGGATGACCTTTGGGGCACATCCGGCATAAATGTCAGCGGCAAAGAGGATTGCGGCAGATAAAACAGCGGATTTGGCAAGTTGGGGAAACATTTTTCTCTCCGGTAGTAAAAGTTTTATAACACTTCCGTTAAAATACTGCAAAAATGCCTGCTTGTCAAGTAAAAATTCCCCGGAAATGATGCATTTCCGGGGAATTGCCTCTGCGATCAATTTTTAACGGGAGTTTTCAAATCTGAATTCAGATCGATGCCTTTGTTGAAGGCGTTGAAAAGCGAAATCGACGCGGCAACTTCGATCGCGGCGGTGATCTCTTCATCGGTCACGCCCAAGCCCAGTGCGGCGGAACGGTGGGCATCCAGACAGTAGGTGCAGCCGTTGGCGGCACTGATGGCGATGATGATGAGTTCTTTGGTTTTGGGGTCAAGTCCTTTACCGGCGGCTTCGGCGGTATTCAGTACGGCTTCAAGGAAGTCGCCGTTGCGTCCCATCGCCTGAAAAACTTCGGGGATTCTGCCGAATTTTTTTGCGATCGCGCTCTGGATGTTTTTTGCTTTTTCATCGCCGGTTTGATTGTAAAGTTTCACAGATGCCATGATTTTTCCTCCTTGATTTGTTTCATTGTTCCGGCAGTTATCGTCCCATTCGTTGTGCGGCAATGCATCCGTCCGGCTTGATTTCACTGCGCCGTGACAAGCCGGTATGATCAAACCGCTGTCATGATGTTGGTGATACATCTTTGCGGTTGCGATCATCTCAATCAACGGCTTAAGGATGCAAACCTCACGAAATCCCGGGAATTACCTTATTTATAACAACCGCTCTGTCATTATAATATACCTTGAATGAGCAGTTTTTCAATTGCAATTTTCCATTAAATGTGATAAATTATATAAAAACATAAAGGGATCATCATGGCTGAAGTATTGTTTGCCGCGGAAGACCTGTCACTTGCCGTCGGCCGTCAGATATTGTATGATAAAGGCAGTTTTTCCATTTCCACCGGGGAAAAGGTGGCGCTGGTAGGCAGAAACGGCTGCGGAAAATCGACGCTTTTGCGGATCATTACCGGAGCGGAACTGCCCGGGGAATTTTCTAAACTTACCCGTAAGAAAGAGTTGCGCTGTGCGGAATTGCCGCAGGATTTCCAGCTGGACGATCAGCGGACCATCGCTGAAAATGTCCGGGACGGACTGGCGTATTTTTATGAACTTCACCGCCGTTATGAGACCGTTTCAGTCAACTCTCCTGAACATGCCGAAATCGAACACCTGATCACCATGCATGATGCCTGGCTGCCGGATGTGAAACTCAATACCGTTCTGGAAAAACTCAATTTGAGTGCGATCGCATCGGCAAACTGTTCGCACCTTTCCGGTGGGGAAAAGCGGCGGGTGGCATTGGCACGGGCGATCATCAGTTCCCCGGATCTGCTGCTGCTTGATGAACCGACCAACCATCTGGATGTCAATTCCATTGAGTGGATCGAGGAGTTTCTGTACTCCACTTCGGCGGCGTGTCTGTTTGTTACCCACGACCGTTATTTTCTGGATCGGGTCGCCACGAGGATCGTGGAACTGGATCACGGTAAATTTTATTCATATCAAGGCAGTTACGCCGATTTTCTGGCAGCCAAAGCCGAAAGGGAACACCATGAGGACATGTTTGAAGCCAAACGGCAGAGTTTTCTGCGTTCCGAAATCGACTGGGTGCGCCGCTCTCCCAAAGCCCGTCTGAAACGCAATTTGGGCAGAGTCAAACGTTTTGAAGAGATCTCCGCCATTGCCAAACCCCTGCGGGATGCGGATATGGAACTGCTGATCCCGTATCCGCCCCGGCTGGGTAATAAGACGGTGGAGCTTAAAAATATTTCCAAGTCCTTTGGTGAACGCCGGGTCATCAAAGACTTTTCCTTTGAATTTGCTCCCGGAGCCCGCATCGGGCTGGTCGGTCCCAACGGGATCGGCAAATCCACACTGGTCAAAATCATCACCGGAGAACTCCTGCCGGACAGCGGCAAGTGTGAAGTTGCTTCCACAGTGCAGTTCAATTTGATCGACCAGTCGCGTATGGTGCTGGACCCGGAAAAAACCGTTGCCGAAGAGATCAGTGAAGGATTGGAACATGTCTATCTGGGGACAGAAAAGGTGACGGTGTGGACATATTTGAAACGATTCCTTTTTGAAGATGAACGGATAAAGACCAAAATAAGGTATCTTTCCGGTGGGGAAAAGGCGCGTCTGGCACTGGCGAAAATTTTGAAGTGCGGCGGAAATTTTCTGGTGCTTGACGAACCGACCAACGATCTGGATCTTTCCAGTTTGCGGCTGCTGGAAGAGGCGCTTGCCAACTTCCCCGGCTGTATTCTGGCAGTGAGTCATGACCGTTATTTTCTCAACCGCATCTGTACCGGGGTGCTGACCTTTTCCGGGGAAGGGGAGTTGTTTTACACTCCCGGAGATTACGACTACGCACTGGAAAAACGCTCCGAAAGGGAAGCTGCTGTTTCCGCCGCCGCCGCTCCGGTGAAAACTGCTCCGGCGGCTCCTGTTCCGGTAAAAGAGAAACCCAAAAAACTCTCTTATAAAGAGCAGAAAGAACTTGACGGTATGGAAGATGCCATTATGAGTGCCGAAGAAAAAGTTTCAGAATTGGAAAACCTTTTTTCCGATCCGGACTTTTACGCCAAAAACGGCAGCCGCACCGCCGAATTGCAAGCGGAACTGGCAGATGCCAGAAATGCCGCTGCCAAACTTTACGAGCGGTGGGAAGAGCTGCTGTCCAAAGTTAATTGAGCTGTTACTGGATCCGCGCTCCGGCGTAAGGAGGCTTCATATCTGTGTAATTTTCCAGAATGGAAAAAATTTCAGTAATTTTGCCGGATGCATCCACTGAAAAGTAATCAAAAACTTTGCCGTTCAAATCCATTGCTTTGACGTAAAGTTTGCTGCCGTCAAAATCCAGCAGTATGCCGGTACATTGTCTTGCCGCCGGGGAATCTTTTCCGGGACCGTTGTTGATTACATAGGCAAAAGGGTGGTCATCGGGATCGGTCGGCATGTGCCAGAGGTTTTTGAATGCTTTTATACTCATGGTTCCCGGCTGTACTGATCTCGTATAACGGTGGGTGTGAGCGGCGATCCACAAATGGACACGGTGCGGCGGATTTTTACCGCAGAGGATACCGCCGGCGATCTTTTTTATGGTGTCGACCATATACTGTTCTTTGCCCCAGTATCCGTTGTTTTCAAAGGGGACGCCGTGAGTAAGCACCACTTTGAACCGGGCAGATGTGAATATGTCGCTTTTTACCAGTTCTTTCAGAAATTTCCGCTGTTCCGGGATCAGCATCCGGTCAAAAGTACGGGCGTAATATTGATTGTTTTGCCACCTGGCCTTGTCTTCGCCGGTATCCAGATAGATGAAGCAGATTTCTCCCATACGGAATGCCCCGTAACTTTTTTGTTCTCTGCCGCCGAAGTAACGGAAATAAGCCAGCGATTCTTTGCCCCGGTATTCGTGGTTGCCCCGCAGGACGAGCAGCGGGATGGAATGCTTTTGCCCCCGGTTGAGCACTTCAGTGAAACTTCCGATCAAAACAGGATATGCGTCGTCGAGGTGGTCATGGATATCACCCCCATGGATAAAAAGATCAGCGTTTTTTGCATTCATTTTATCCATCATGATTTGCAGAAATGTACCGAGCTGTTGTCCGGATACCTGGGTGTCGCTGGTGTAAAATACCCGGATGTTCTTTTTGCCGAAAGTCCGAAAAGTACGGAGATCTCCGGCAACGGAATTTTTTTCCCGGTGCATCTCCGGGATCACTACCGGGCGGTATTCGTAAATGGTGTCAGCTTTGAGGTTTGGCAGGACGACGGTGTGTTTGGTCAGGTCATTTCTCACCTGTCCGCCGAAAAATTCATACGCCCGGGTGAATTTTTCGGTACCTGCCGGACGGTAATCCACGGCGGCAGCAGCCGGAAGATCACTGGAAAAGTTGACTGTTACCTCATTTTCTCCGGCATGGGTGAGGTATGGGGTGTGAAGCAGTTGTACGGCATGCAATTGCAGAAATATGGCTGCAGACAGCAGGATAAATGAATTTTTCAACATCTTTTCTCCTTCCTTGAAATTCCATCTGCTATGTAAAATCCGGATTTGCAATGACTATCCGGCAAAAAATCTGTTTTTCAGCAAATAATGGTGTTGCCGGCAGTAAAAAAGCACTGCCGATAAAAAACGGAATTTCCGCAGGGGAAATTCCGGTTGTTTTTACGGTTGTTTCAGCACAAGCGGGGGCTCATTGACCTTTGAGCCACCAGTTCAATTCAGGGAAGGTCGCACCGTAACCCGATTTGCCGGCGGCGGATGCCGCATTGTTTTTGACGGTGTCCCACAATTCGACACCGGTGTAACTGGCGGTATGACCATCGGTAAATACGATGTTTCCTTTGCCGTTGTGCCGCCAGTAAAATCCGCCATTGGCTGCGGTGGGTACCGGCAAGCTGCCGGTCAATACAGCTTCAGTGTTATCTCCGGGCATAAAGCCGTATCTGTTGTTGGTGTCAAAAAATGCGGGTGCGGCTTTTTTCAGCAGAGATGCTTTTTTGATGATAAAACTGTTGCCGCCGATGGAGTGTCCGCTGGAACTGACCGTGGATCCGGCATTGCTTGCTCCCAACTGAACGTTGAAGCCGATGAAAGCATTCGGAGTTTCAGTAAGTGCATTGCCTGCAGTGTCATAAAAGGTACATTTCGTGGCGTTGGCGGGAGCAACTGCAGATGGACAGTTGACCATTTCCATACTGCCGCCTCGCCAATAAAGCTGTGTCCACCATTGGTAAATTATCGTGTCGACATTCTGTCCTAAACCGCCATCAGGGAAGCAGTCATCGTTGTCGCCCATATACATGAGCAGTAATTTCGCATTTTGGTTGAGGTTGCTGATGCAGCTGGCATTTCTGCCGGATTCACGCGCTTTGTTCAAAGCGGGCAGCAGGATCGCCGCCAGAATGGCAATAATGGCAATTACGACCAGCAGTTCGATCAGAGTGAAGCCCATGGGCTTCATCCCGGAACGGGATGAATGATGTGTTTTGTACATGATTTATTCCTTTCTTATAAGGGGGTGTTGTTGTCCTGTCTAATATTATACTGCAAAATTTTTTATAATGACAGCAAATTTGTGCCAATTTTTAATAAAAAATGCCAAAATCGGCATTTGCCGCATTTGCGCCGCGCAAGCTCACTGTCCGGTGAGGAAATAGTTCATTACTGGAAAGGCTGTTCCGGTTCTCTTTGCCGAAGCGTTGTAAGCGGTTTCCGCTTTTTGCCACAACTCCGGTCCGCTCAATGCTTCAGCATGTCCGTCGGTAAAAATGATGTTGCCTTTACCCAGATGACGGGCGGCAAAAGTTCCCGGCGCGGCGGGAGAAGAACCGTTGAGCTGATCCTGACGGTTGTCACCCGGCAGGATGGAAACTTGAGCTGTGATATCGGCAAACAGCAGGGGCGGTTTATTCAGATCGGTAACTTTTTTGATTTGTTTGGGATAGCCGAGTCCGTGACCGCTGGAAGAAACCGTACCGCCGTTATTGCCTGCGCCGAGCTGGGAGTTGTAAGCGATGGAGGCTTTGGCATACTTGAGATATTTTCCTTCCGGGCCGGTGTAAAAGGTGATGATCGCCGGGCCGTTATCCGGATCAGCGGCATCCGGACAGCGGGAGAGGTGATTATCTCTGGTGTAAGGATAAAGTTTGTTCCACCAACCATCTTTACTGCGGCGGTCAAGCTGCGCTCCGTCGGGCAGAAGATTGTCATTGTCACTGCAGTATGCGGCGAAACCTTTGTAGAGATTTTGCTGTTTTTCCGTGCAGGCAAGTGTACGTGCCTTTTTGCCCGCCGCTCCGAGGGTCGGGATCAGCAACGCTGCTGCGAGCAGGGAAATGCCGGAAATTATTACCAGTTCAGGAAATGTGAATCGGTGCTTCATTATTTATTCTCCTTGCCGTATGGGGTTATATAGAAATCACTGCCGTCGGTGGCGATGACCATTTCATAGGTTTCATTGAATTCCCAGCTGCGGAAGTGGGGGATCTCTTCGACCTGGATGATGGCATCGACATCCAGACCGCGCGGATCTTCCGAGAGCCATTGCGGCATGCTGGAAACGGCAACCTTGGGCGCGACTCTCTGGACGAAACGGGAATCGGTGCCGTATGCGCCGCCGTGATGGGCGGTTTTCAACACATCGGCTTTGATATCTTTATTGCTTTTCATCAGTTTGGCACGCGCTTCGGTGGCGAGGTCGCCGGTGAAAAGCATGGTGAAATCACCATACTGGAACTTGATGACCAGACTTTTGTTGTTGTGACCGGTTTTATCCAGTTCCAGCGGCGCACTCTGAAGCACCGTGCCGGTCGCTCCCGAACCGAGATCAAAGACCATCCCCTCTTTGACCTGATGGAGTACTGCTCCGCGTGCGGCGGCACGCTCTTTGATCTGACTGATGCGGATCTGATCGTTTTTCTTTTCCAGTTCGCCCTCATTATCCATGTGTTCCGGGGGGAGCAATTCCCAGTAGATGTCTTTGAATTCAAATTCGGTCATCGGCAGGATCGCCGGCAATGCGCCGATGTGGTCACTGTGCAGGTGCGAAAGGATGATCTGATCGATCTTTTTGATGTTGTATTTGCCAAATGTCCGCACCAGTTGCTGCCATGCCGGTGATTCACCGACGTCGATCATGGTAACTTTGCCGTCCGGAGCGATCAGCAGGAAGTGTTCCATGACCGCTTTGGGGTTATCCGAACAGATCATGATGATCCGGAATTCGGCGGGAGAAGCGACCTTGTCCGGGCGGTAATAACCGGACTGCTTTTCCGGATCTCTGCCCGGGGCAAGTCCGGCGAAAACGGTCGCTGCCCAGAGCAATACCGTCAGGATTGAAAACAGTTTTTTCATGGTATATCCCTTTCTTGTAAAGTGGTTAAAATGTTTCAGTTTCAACTGCGCAATCCGGCAGCAATTTGGTATCTGCCGTGAATTTCAATTTTCCGGGATAACGGACAAAAAGTTTGCTTTTTGTGCCGCAAATTTCCCATTTTACGGTGATTTTTCCAGCCGGAGTTGCCACCTCTCCGGCGGCGCGGCGGCATCTGCCGGGAACCGGTCTGACCAGAAATCCGGCAAATCCCGGCTTTACCGGCTGGACGCCCAGCAGGGCCTTGCCGAACCAGATCGCCGGTGCGCCGCTCCAGGCGTGGCAGTAGTCACCGCCGTTCCAGGATTCCCGCAGGGAGTCCGGATGCGACTCCATCAGTTTCACATACAGCTCAAAAAGTTCCGGGGCAAGCCGGTCAAATGTCCCGATATCGTTGAATATGCCCTCTAACAGATAGTTGGTGAAATAGGGTTGGATTTCCCGGTTTTTTGCGGCAGAGAGCAATTTTTCCGTCAGTTCCTCCCGGATATCTTCCGGCACGATCCCGGCGGCGGCGGCGAGGATCGAGGGGTGTGCAGTTATTGCCGGTTCGCGGTTTTCAAGGTCATCCGGCGGCAGGAAGTTGTGCGGTTCACTTTGGGAAATACTGGCAATGCCGTTGATAAAGCACCTGCGCTGACGGTCGTAGAAAAGTTCCTGAAATTTCGCAGTAACGGTCGTTTTTTCCTGCCGGATAAGTTCACGATTTTGCGTGTCATTGCAGAATGAAGCGATCTCTTCCGCCGCCTGCAGTGCCAACAGATAAAATGCGGTCATCACCGCCATGCCGCATCCGGCACTGGGGTGGTGCAGGGATTCGTTGCGGTATGATACCCAGTCCACAAACATGAAATTAGGTGCATTGGATAATACGCCCTCTTTGCCTTTCATAGCGGCAAAACGTTTGAGGATCAACTTCCCGGCACCGGTGATTTCCGGATATTCCAGAATTTCCCTTTCTCCGGAATAAAGGATGTAATCCCGGAGCATCAGCAGGTAAAGCAGAACAAACGTTTCGTGAAAGAGCGATCCGTTATTGTGGATTATCATCCGGGCGATGCGGCGCAGATCCTGCCGGGCGAGACGGTATTCGCCGAAAAGGTAGTAGCTCTGCAATGCCATAAAGCGGTAATCGCCCACACAGCCGAGACCTTCGAGGTGGACCGGAGAATCGATATGGAGTCTCTGCATACACATTTTAAGGGTGTTTTCACAGCTCTCCCGCAGACGGATATAGGGCGTATGATCGGTATCGAATGCGGTTGTCTGCACCGGGAAGTGTCGCACATGGGAGAGGATGGAATTAAATTGGATATTTTCGCATCCGGGCATCCCGATGATACTGAAGTCGAGTTCGAATTTGACGAATTTTACCGCGGCGATCTCCCGGGAGCGGTGGATGATATGCCGGGGCAGAGAGATGATTTTTTCCTGACAATTCCGCTCCACCGGGGCGCGTCCGGGGATCTCCTGCGGAGTCATGGTCAACCGGATGCCGCTGCGGCAGAGCAGGTCGATTTCCAGTTGGGCACTTGCTTCCACGGCAAATTCAGCGAAAAAGGTAAATGGTTCCCCGGCGGTGACGGTCAGGGGAGTTTTACCGGCAAGAAAAGTATCGACATCGAGCAGACGTTCCGCTTCAAAGGGGGCGAATATTTTTACCGGACGCACGGTTTTTTCTGCCAGAGGCGGTAATTCAGAGAGAATATACTGCCGGTTGGCAAGCAGTTTTTCCGGAACTTCCACCGGCGGATGCCAGGAAATCTGCGGATCTTTTTCGTGATAACTGTAAAAACGCGGTCCGTAAGCCGTTTCATCCCGGCGGCACTGCCAGGAGCTGTCACTGGCAAAAAGCAGTTCATTTCCGGAAAAAACGGCGCATTTCAGTGCCATCTGACCGCCGGAATAGTTGTACTGCACCTCATGCCCGCTGTCAACTTCAATGAGCAAAGTGTGTTTGCCTTGCGCAAGTTCCGGCAGCGGTATCCGGTCGTAAAATGCCCATTCCAGAACCTCCTGGCAATTGTAATCCCCGCCGGTTTCCGCCGGGCCGTCTCCGCAATATTGACCGTCTATCCAAAAACGGTAACAACATTCGGCGGCGATCAGCAGCGTCAAACTGTCATTCGGAGCGGCAAGCGTGAATTCCTTCTGAAAAAATGCCGCTGTCCACCGGTCATTGACCGGAGGGGCAAAAAAGGATACGCGGCACTTCTGGCAATCCGGATAGCGTGCCGGATCAAGAAATATCCATTTCGCAGATCCCGGGAAATCGGCCGGGCAAGTTACTTTTTCCATATTACGACCTCTTCAGGTTTGAGGGTGATTCTGCTCATTACCGGGCGTGAACCGAATACCGGCTTGACTCCGGGGACGGGATTTACGGTTATGCTCCGGGTACGGGTATCGGTATTGATGTAGACTTCGAGGATCTCATCGCCTTTGATCCAGCGGGCGGCATAAACCTTGTTATCGCCGGTTGACGGACGGGAATAGCTGCCATGCTGGATAAAGGGGATCGCCAGATGGACTTCCCGGGGCAGTTTTTTCATCAGTTCATAAAGCGGCTTGTGGTCAGGCAGGTTGAATCCGCCATCGGCAAAGGTGTACCAGGTGATCCCTTTGATATTGGCTGCCAGTGCCTGCCAGGTCATGTTGCGTACCTGGGAAGGGGTGGGCATGACCGTATAACCGGTGGCAGGCTGTCCGGGATAGCCGAAGCATTGTACCGTCCCGATGGGGACAAACATGTACTGCTGTGCCAGATCGGTCAGCAGCCGCAGTTTTCGGGAAACCAGATCCAGCGAGGTGACACCTACCGGATAGCCGTGAGTGGCGAACATATCGGTCACTCCGGCATAACGTTTCAGGGTATGGATCGTTTCCATACTGGAAAATATCGGACAGCGCGGATCGAGTTCAAAACTTCTGGCTGCCATTTTGCGGACATCTTCCGGGGTGTGTCCCCAGTGTTCCGGTTCGTCGATCGACCCCCAGGAGATCACGGCGCTCCAGAGATCTTTTTTCTCTTTTATGATGTGGTCGCCCCGGTTGGAACAGATCACCGCGATATTTTTTTCGGCGGCAAGGCGCATGAATTCATCGTCTTCCTTTCTGCCGTCGGAGAGGATGAATACGGTATTGTATCCGTAGCGGGCGGTGAAGTCCAGGCACTCAAGTTTGCTTTTTTGAGTGACCCCGGCGGCAAGGGAAACATGGTACCAGACCATCGGGTAGAAAAGTTTGCCGTCCCGCAGCAGATTTCCCCGGGGATCGACATCGAGTTTCATATTTTTGCCGGTGACGGTGACGGTTTTTTCCGGTAGCAGGAGTTCCTTGCCCTCTTTGGTGAGTAGAACCGGCTGCAAGGTGTGTTTGCCGGCGGGCAGGGAGGAGAGATCAACGGTGATCAAGGTCGCCTGTTCATTATTGATTTTTGCGGCGATACGCTGATTGTCAGTCAGCAGATATGCCCCGGAAAAAGCCGCTTTCTGCCGGTGTTTGACCGGGATGTTGAACTCTTTGGCACGGGCGGGGAAGATCCGGTCAGGCAGATGGTAAACCGGCGAGAGATCCGGCGGAGCGAATTTGCCGGTGAATGCAAGCTGCAAAGTCTGCAGAACCACCCCGGCGGTTACCGGGCGGGCGCAAGCCAGTTCCAGATCGATCTTTTCAATGGCACCGGGAGCGAGGCGGCGTTTGATATTCTGCATCGGCAGCAGGTTTTCGCTGAAAATGATTCTGCCGTCAACTTCCAGTTCTTTGCCGGAAATATTGCGCAGCTGCAGCGTGAAACGGGGTTTGGCAGCGCGGTAATCAACGTGGAAATCGCGTACTTCCACTCCGGATTTTGCGCACTTTTGCCGGAAAAGCAGATTTTGTGCCAGTGAAGCGACAAAACGTTTGCCGTCCGCTGAAAAGAGTGCAAAAAGCGGTGTGACGATGATTTTGCCTTTGCCGTAAGAGTGTTCCGCAATGACTGTATGACCGCAGCGGCATTTGGCGACCGGCTGCCACGGAGCGGAAATTTTGACGAAATGTCCGCCGCGCAGCCACAGCGGGAATTCATCACTGCCGCCTTTGACCGGAAAGGTGAAAAGCGTCTGTTTATAAGGATCAAGCGGCGTGACCATGCCGAGGTTTTCCATATTGCCACAACCCCAGTTGTGTACGAGTTTTTTACTGTCTGCCAGATGATCGATCGTCGCACCGAGTACTTCCGGATAGTTGGCATCAAGGATCAGCAGTATGCCGCCGTCGCGGAGAAAGTTCCGGAATTGAGCATGGTATTTTTTGAAGTCGATCCGGGCATGGTAGTTCGCCGTCGTGCCGAATATCACCATCCGGTAGGAAGGCAATTTGCGGACAAGTCCGGGCAGTTCGCTGATTTTATAACGGTCAGTGGCGATATTTTTTTCCAGTATCGCCGCTTCTTCATGCATGCTGGTGATGGTGTTATCGTGGATAACGGCGATTTCTGCCGCCCGGACGGTCAGACAGAACAGTGCTGTTGTCAGCAGTTGCAATAGTTGTTTTTTCATAGACATTTCTCCCGTGCTATCGTGATGATTTTCAGTTGGTACAGTGCATAGTATACTGCAAAAATCCGCCTTTTGCTACATAAAAAATGCCAAATTTTTACTAAAAAGTGCCAAAAACGGAATTGATTATTTGACATCTTTTCTGATTGGCAGTATATTGATTGATATCAAACCGCTGGAGAATAAAAAATGGATGGCAGCCAGAACCAAGCAATTGAATTCGGATTTACGGTAACCGCCAGGGAGTATTTCGGAGATGACTTCATGCCGTTGCGTATCGTCCGTCAGGATTCCGGGCCGCTGCCCTGGCATCCGGTTCATAAACATGAATTTACCGAATTGGTCATCATCACCGGCGGCAGTGCCATTCATCAGATCGAGGGTGAATTGATCCCGTTGAGCAGCGGAGATGTATTCGTGGTGCATGAGGGTCATTCGCACGGTTATACCGATATAAAGGATATGGAGTTGATCAATATTCTTTTTAAGGCGAAACGTTTGCCGCTGCCGCTGGCGGATTTTGCCAGCAGTGAATTGGCATCGGTGCTTTTCAACGGGGATTATCCGGCGCACACGCTGATGCATCTGTCAGAGGAAACATTGAAAAAGATCACCGGCTATATGCAGGAGATCGAACGGGAAAATATGGAAAAAAAGAGCAGTTACCGCTTTTACAGCATTGCGGTACTGATGATGTTTCTCACGGAATTGGAACGCAGTTTTCCGGCGGCGCACCGGGGAGCAAATACCAACCCCAATCCGGCGGCACCGGCGTTGGAAATCATGGAAACCAACTACAGTAAAGAGCTGGATTTCGGCAAGATCGCCAAATCCCTCGGCTTGAGCCGGAGGAGTTTTTTCCGTAACTTCTCTCTGCTTACCAACAGTTCACCGCACCGCTATCTGATCGCCATAAGGCTGCGTTACGCGCTGGAATTGTTGAAAAACAGTACGCTTTCACAAGGGGAGATCGCCTTGCGCTGCGGATTCAACTCCAGTTCGGTGCTGAATTACAATCTGCGCAAATTTTACGGCATCGGTGTCCGGGATATCCGCCATTGAGATTTCAATGCAGCTGCAGATAACGGTAACAGAAAAGTTCTCCGTTGAGCCGGCAGTAGGGCAGAGAATCCGAAATTTTCCACAGCCATCCGGCAAGGATGGAGAAACGTTTTTTCCGGTGGATGTGATCCAAAAAATCTTGTGCCGTTGCCCGGGGATCGTCATCAAAAAACTTTTCCGCAGCGGTGTGATCATGCGGCATTCCGGTCTGATAAAATCCATTTCCCTCATCTCCGAGCCGGGAAAAAACCACCAGCACCCTGCCATTATAAACTGTCGGATGGATGACGGCAAAACCCCGTTGTCTGACGATTTCCGGCACTTCCGGTATCCGGACATGTCTGATTACCGCCTGATAACGGTAATTGCTGTCTTTTGAGGCTTTCTGCCAGTGAGTTTCAAATTCGTCACGGCTCATTTCATGATAAGCGTCTTTTTCGGGGATATCGTGCCAGAGCGTGTTCCGGTAGTGCCGGTCAATAAGATAGCGGAAGTCGAAAAATTCCGGCGGATCAGTGGTGATCAGCGGATGAAACTCCGGCGGATGAAATTCCAGTCCGCGGCGGTTTGCCAGTAACGGAGATATTTTGCAGATGAGTTCAGCTTTACCGCGATTCATCTGCCGGACATATTGAAAAAACGCATCATTTTTCTCCGTCAGCCAATAGGCGGCTTGTACATCATAAGCGTAAACCGGAGTACCGTCGGCAAGGTAATAATACGGCTTATTGCCGCAAAAATCTTTTCTGCCGTTGCCTTTACGGGTGGGGTCGAAATCATATTTTTTGCGCATGGCACGGTGAAATTCCGCTTTTCCGGCAGTTGGATTCGCGGCGGCAAAATATTGGATGTCCTCATCGAGCAAAGGAGTGCCGTCCGGCAGGAAACAACAGTCGATATACGGAGAATTTCCCTTTACTTTGCCCTCGTAATAGACCACGATATCGGAATTAAGCACCCGTAAACACAGGTCGATGCCCTCGTCTTTATCCAGAATTTCCGGAGGAATGACCGGAATGCGCTGACGGATCCGCAGCACGCCGTTTTTGTCCAGATGTTTGTGCGGCTCTCCGGCTGGATCGAAGCGGTAGTTTTCCGGGACGTTGAGCGTGAAACGGATATCCAGTTCCCCGTTGAATCCCGGATAGCCCCACTGGGAACCGAAAGATTCGATCTTATGACCGTCAGATGAAAAAACAAACGGTTCAAAAGTGACCACCTGCCGCAGGTCGACCTGTTGAAAATCGATGCCGTTGTTAAAGTTCACACACCCGCAGAAAAGCAGCAGGATGAATAACACTGAAAAATTTTTCATTGAGCTTATCCTTTTCAGATTGTGTACCGTATGACGGGGAAATATAGCATTGAACCGGGATTTTGTCAAGAGTAAATTGCAGAAAGGCATTACCGGCAGAGTTGAAAATTCAGTGATTTTCGTCTTTTTTTTCAGAATCGCTTGCCTAAATGGAAATGGTGTGCTATATTATAGGCATTATAGACATGGGCACCCGTAGCTCAGCTGGATAGAGCGTCTGCCTCCGGAGTAGAAGGTCGTGGGTTCGAATCCCGCCGGGTGTACCATCTTTCAAAAATCCCTGTAAAAAAACGAAAAGCAGTCTTCGCAAACAAGTTTGCAGACTGTTTTCTTTTTTTTACTATATTTCGGCTGCTTCGCACCCGAGGGATTTTTTTGGCGGGTTGCCGTCGCGTTGCTCCGGCTCACTTCGCTTCGCTCGTGTCGAATCCCGCCAAAAAGTACCATCTTTCAAAAATCCCTGTAAAAAAACGAAAAGCAGTCTTCGCAAACAAGTTTGCAGACTGTTTTCTTTTTTTTACTATATTTCGGTTGCTTCGCACCCGAGGGATTTTTTTGGCGGGTTGCCGTCGCGTTGCTCCGGCTCACTTCGCTTCGCTCGTGTCGAATCCCGCCTGAAACTTATGCAAGTAAACTTGCACGCCGCTTTCTTATTTTTTACTCTTTTTCGGCTGTTTCGCACCCGGGGGATTTTTTTGGCGGGTTGCCGTCGCGTTGCTCCGGCTCACTTCGCTTTGCCTCGTCGAATCCCGCCTGGTGTACCAAATTAAACATCGAACTGCAAGAGGTTATGACTTTTGCAGGTTTTTTTGTTGTATGCTGCAAAATACTGCAAAAACACGCTCATCGCAGTAGAAATTACGGCATTTTTACGGCACGATTACGGCATTGCTCCTGATCAGCCACAGTTATAATCTTATTTCTCTATCGTCCGGTAATTTTTACCGGACAGTAGTGCTGTAACAAAATAATGGATACATATAAAAAATTTCAGGAACAACAGAAAAAGTAATTGTTTTCAAAGGCCTGAAAAATCGGCAGGAAAAGTCCTGTACGCTGTTTTATAACTCTCTATCAAATGGGGGTATCGCACTAACGAACTTTTTCATCCTTTGGGCATGAGAAATCTTCAGGAGAATAATTCACTGCAAGTTGTGTCCACAAAATTTGGGACATTCACTATGAATTGACTGTAAAAAAATTTGTATTTTTTTTGATTGTCATCCTTGACTTTTGTTTTTTTACGTGCTATCTTAAAACGTCAAGGGACAACGTTGTCCTCAATATTCGGGGGAGATTTCGTCCGATTACGCTTTTCAGAGGAAACAGTTTGGCGGCCCGGCAGTCAGGAAGATCTGAATTGGGATAATTCAGCAAACATACGGCAGCAAGTTAACAATGCAGGAGCATGACTCCGCGGAAAGGAAGAAAATTATGAAAAGAGAGAATCAGAAATCTTTACTGCGGCATGCCGCAGTAAAGCGCACAAGTCTGCGCTTTACCTTAATTGAGCTTCTTGTAAGCAGTACTCGGTCATCATTGCATTTTTTCGAGCAAAAATTTTTCCGCACGGCGGGGCATGATCTGTCATCCAAAAGTATCCCGCTTTTCTTGAAAAGGGAAGTGGGGTTTGGGGAGAGGGGAAAAACCTCTTTTCCCGTGAAAAGAAGTTTTTCCCCTCTTCCCAAGAGCGCATTTACTTTAATAGAATTGCTGGTGGTCATCGCGATCATCGCCATTCTGGCGGCGATATTGCTGCCGGCACTGAATTCAGCCCGCGAACGCGGCAGATCTGCCAGCTGCATCTCGGATTTGAAACAGTTCGCTTTGAGCGGACAGATGTATGCCGATGCCAGTGACGGATTCTGGTTGTTGCATAACCAGCTGGGAGGCAATTGCTCCAATTCAATGCATAGCAGTTGGTCTGCTCATAAAAGTTGGGCAGAAGCACTTTCATGCGGTGGTTATCTGCCCGCCGGCACCGAGCTCTACAACTGCCCGTCAGCGCCGCAGAATCCTGCTGATGGAGATATGATCTCCGGCATGAAGTGGTTTTACCGGGGTGTATATTGGACGCTCGGCAACGTATACGCAATATATTCTGATAATGTCGGAGTGCAAATTTCCAGCTCACAAAAATATTTGAATTCAAAGAAAGTTTCAGCTTCAAGCAATATGCTCTACACTACTGACTCTACCGGGGGACAGTGGGAGAGCCGTTATTGTGAAAATAATGCGAACAGTGGAGATCGGCCGACTGCCAGTGCCCGGCACAGCGGCAGGATTGCGATGAATTTTATCGACGGCAGAGCTGATTTTTACACAGGAGAAGAATTCTATAACATACAAAAGTCAAACCGCGCGGATTACCGGTGTGACGACAGCAGTTATTCTTATGCTGAAGCTGACAATAAAGCTTATAAGCGGATCAAATATTAACGACTTTTCAGGAACATAAAAAAATGAAAAAAAATTTACTGTACTTGTCATTGGCGGCCGTATTCACCGCCGGAGCATCTGATGGATTTATTGCCCGCGGAGGTAAATTGACTCCGGTCGAACAAAATATGGTTGTTTCCAATACCAGACATCTGAATTTTGTCCACGCAGAAAAGATCGCGGAAAACACGATCGGCATCAGTCACAGCATCGGTATCCACAGTATCGATGAAAAGACCGTTCCCAAAATCTCCCGGGATGGCGGCAAAACCTGGACTCCAGGCCGTGCGTATTACGGATTTGCCACCATCGCCAACAAGGACGGGCAGAGTGTTACCATTCTGCGCGGCAAAAGCTCTGAATTCAGCAAAAAATTAGTGATAAGTTCATCCCGTCATGATGTCAAGACCGACAAACTGCTGGAAAGAACCAATTCGACTTTGGAATTTCCCTTCGCATTCCGCGCCAAAGTCCATCGCGACATCCGCCGTGCCCCCGATGGTACTTTGCGCAGTACGATTTACGGTTCTGCCCAAGGCAAAAGAGGACTTTTTGTCGCACTGATCGACTCTAAAGATGACGGAAAAAGCTGGAATCTGGTATCCATTGTCGATGACGGTACCGAGGGCGATCGCCCCGAAGGTGCTTCCGAACCGTGTGTGGAAACCACCAAAGACGGTACCGTGATCGTGATGATGCGTTCCGGTTCCGATAACAAGCCGCTTTACAAGCGCACCTCGACCGACGGCGGCAAAACCTGGAGCAAATTGATCAAAGTCACCGACGGCGGCAGTGTCAATCCGTCACTTCTGCGTCTTTCTGACGGTACTCTGGTGGCAATAACCGGCAGACCCGGAGTCTATATGCTCGTGGATTTCTCCGGAACCGGTGAAAATTTTGACCGGATTCCGGTATATTCCGGTCCGGGATCAAGTTATGCTTCCGTCGTAGAACTCGAGCCGGGCAAACTGATGGTATTGTACGATATGAGCAGTTTCGGTTCAAAGCGCAATGAAGATACCTTCAACCGCATCGTAGCTTCGGTCTATAAGATCGAAAGAGGCAATTTCGTTGCAGCAGAAATCAAAGACGGTTATCAGACCATGTATAAACCCGAATGCCGCAAAACTCCGGACGCCTTGAAGTTGACCCAAAATGTCAATTACTGGCATACCCCCGAAGGCGACCGGGCTTATCAGGCGATCGTGGAGATCCCCGAGCGTCCCCATCCGGTCTGGCGCTTGAGTTCCCGCAGCAAAGTGGTGGCTTTCCAAAATCGTCCTTATCACCGGCTGCTGAATATTCCCAGTGGTGTGCGCAAGGCGAAGATCGGTTTTGAAATGCGGATCAATGACAATGACATGGACAAACCGCAATTATGTATGCTGGTAATACTGAATTCCGCCGACGGCAAAGCGTACAATTCCGTGCTGCAGTTTGCTCCGGGATATGCGACGGTATCTTCCGGAAAACGCGGAGCCACTGTGAAAAACACCGTGAAAACCGGCGAATTCCACCGCTATGAAGTGCTCCTGGATGCCGATAAACAGAGCGTGGAACTGCTGCTGGACAACAAAAGTGTATTCACCGGCAAAATGAATCTCTATGTCGGCAATGCTGCCGCCGGAATGTCATTCGGCGACCTTTCCAATGCCGTTTACGGAACCGTGGATATCAGCTATCTCGGCTGGACTTTCTCTCTGTAATTTTTCTGCCAGCGGCGGCAGAAAAAATTCTGCCGCCGTCCTCCTCCAAAAAGTTTCAACTGCAAACACAAGTAGTACAAAAATGAATATTACTGTTTTGACTCCGGCTCCGCCGCTGGAATTAGCGGCGCGCGAACTGGAACGGGCGTTTTCTTTGCTCAATGCCCCGGATATCGAGCTTACTCTTTCTGCCGATAACAGTGAATCTGACGGTTTTGCCGTCGATGTGAATTTCCCCGCCGGTTTCGGGGCGATCAAGGGCAGCAATCCCCGCTCGGTGCTGTTCGGCTGCTACGCATTTCTGAAAAAACTCGGTTTCGCTTATCTGCGTCCCGGCAGGGACGGCGAAGTGATCCCGGATCCGCCGGAAAAATGGGAATATATCCGCTTCTATGAACAGGCAGATACCCCGTGCCGCGGCTGCTGTGCCGAAGGGGCATATTCCCGGGAAAATCTGCTGGATTTCATCGACTGGATGCCCAAGGTCAAACTCAATACCCTCTTTCTGGAAACCCACAATTTTTTAAGTTTCGAGCGTTGGTATTCCCACTCCGGCAATCCGCTGCTCAATGCGGAAAAATTTGACCGGGATGATGTCCGCCGGGCGGAAGATGACGCCAGAGCGGAATTGGCAAAACGGGGATTGATGTTTCAGTGCAAAGGTCATGGCGCTTTGGAGGAGTCCTGGGCAGATGATCCCGAAGGTCTGAAACGGCATTATGCGTTGATCAACGGCAAACGCTCACAATGGCACGGCCGGGATGTCTACACCCAGTTGTGCTACAGCAACCCGGAAGTACGCGAACGTTTCAAACGCCGCATCGTGGAGTGGGCAGAGGAAAATCCCGATGCCGATGTACTGCATGTCTGGCTTTCGGATCATCATCATAATCATTGTGAATGTGAAAAATGCATCGTTCAGCGGCCGTCGGACTGGTATGTGACCATGCTTAATGAGGCTGATAAAGCTCTGCGTGCCGCCGGATTCCGGGGAAAAATAGCCTTTGTGGTCTATTATGAAACCTTGTGGCCGCCAGTCAAAGCAAAATTTGATCATCCGGAGAATTTCATTCTCTACTTCTGTCCGGTCAGCCGGACATATACGACATCACTGTTTTCAGAATCGCCATCCGGTAAAGTTCCGGAATTTCTGCGGAATATTTCTCCGTTCCCCGTTTCCGGAGCGGATAATCTGTCCTTTATCGAAGCATGGAAAAAAGTATTTCCAGGAGCCTGCTTTGTCTTTGATTATCACTATATGTGGGATGTTCATAAAGAACGCAGTTCCAGAGCACTTGCCAGAATCATCCATGCAGATGCCGTATCTCTCGGCAAAAATGGTTTTACCGGTCTGGTGAACTGTATGAATTTACGGGCATTTTTCCCCAATGCTTTGGGCATGAATGCCATGGCTTGCGGCTTGTGGGACAACTCTTCTGTATTTGAAACCGTGGAAGAGGAGTACTTCCGTCAGGCGTACGGAAAAAATTATCTTCCGGCAATGGAATATTTCCGGGAGGTCGAAAAATTTTTCCCGGCACAGATATTGCGGGGTGAAGTTTCCGGTGCAGAAAAAAAAGCCGCCGCTCAATTACTGGCAGAAAAAAAAGCCGCCAGGATCGCTGATTCAGTAAAAACTGCTGTCGAACAGGGCAAACAGGAGAGTTCCCCTGCCGTAAGAAAATCATGGAGGCAGCTGGAACTGCACAATAAGGAATTGATCCTGTTCTGCGATACCCTCGCCAAACTCTGGTCGGGCGATTTCAACGGAGCGGTGAATGCCGCTGAAAAACTTTTCAATTGGGCGCGTAAATATGAACCCGAAGAGCAAAGCTGCTTTGACGTTTACGAGTATATCATGACGCTGATCCCGGCGATGGGGCTGTCCACCGCCAGAGAACAGCTTTTCCGGGCCGCCGGCAGCGGTGACCTCGGAGCGTTATAAACTTGTACAGATAATTATTCCACAAAAAAAAGGGAGTTGAAATGGATAATTATATAAATTACGGAATCATCATCTTATACATGGGGATCGTATTAGGTATCGGGTTCTTTTTCAGCAATAAAGATGAAACGACCGAGGGGTATCTGCTCGGCGGCAGAAATATGCACTGGCTGCCGATCGGCCTGTCAATGATCATGACTTTGCTGTCCTCCATTTCTCTGGTGCAGATCCCCAGTGAAATATACAATCAGGGCTGGACTCTCTTTTCCCTGTCCCTGCTTTCGGTATTTACCGGACCGATATTCTATCTGATGTTTGTCCGTTTTTATTTCAAACTCGGCAGCTTTACCCCCTATGAATATCTTGAACGGCGTTATGACAAAACCGTGCGTACCATCGTCGCAGTGAGCGCATTTTATGCCCGGATCATGTATCTCGGAATGGTGCTGTATACCACCAGTAAAATATTTCAGGGTGCGTACAACTGGCCGTGCTGGGTGACGATCCTGATGGTCGGGATCATCGGTGCCGTCTATACTGTCATGGGCGGAATGAAAGCGGTGGTGTGGACAGATGTAATACAATTCGTGGTAATGGCAGGCGGCATGATCACCATCGTCATTTCACTTAACAACAATATTGACGGCGGTCTCGTTCAGGGCGTTGTTTATGCATGGGAAAACGGTCACGGTGCACCGCAGTATGCCACTGCGGAATTTTATGAGATCACCCCGTATGTCCGGCTCACATTCTGGCTGCTGCTCTGGAATCTGATCATGGGTGGCATTGAAGGCGCCAGCAGTGACCAGTTGAATATTCAACGGCTTCTTTCCACCAAAGACTGGAAAACCGGTTTCAAATCCCAGTTGACCAGCACCGCTCTGGGGGTGACGAATATAACTATTCTGTACATTATCGGTTTTTGTATCTACAGCTATTTTGCCCAAAATCCGGATCCGGAAGTCACAGCTCACGGTGGAGATATCGCATTTTTCCGCTTCATTGCTCTTAAACTGGGAACGCCGCTGCCGGGAATTTTCATGGCGGCAATGCTCGCCGCGATCATGAGTACCCTGGACAGCGGGATGAATTCGATGGCGGCGGTATGGCTCAAAGAATTTCATGTCAGATTCATCAATAAAAAGGCAACGCCGCAGCAGGAGATGAAAATCCTCAAATGGGCAACCATCATTATCGGTGTTGTGGCGATCGTCTTTGCCCTGGCTCTGAATGTGGCAGGTCAATGGCTCAAGCAAAGTGCCACTGAAGTAGCGACTATCTTTGGATTGTTGGGATTCTGTACGCTGCCGGCTTATCTTTTTGCGGTGATCTCCAAACGGGCGAATTCGACTCTGATCTGGGCATATACCTTTTTCGCCACCGGAGAAGCGATTTCGCAGAATATCTGGTACACCCTTTCCCGCAATGCAGTACATCTCTGGGAAGCTGATCCGTCCGTCGGATTCGGATGGGGCGGCAAACTGCCGGCCATCTATATGATCGTGCCGTCAGTGATCGGCATTTTGCTGATCATTCCCTGGTGTGTGATAAAGAAAAAAATCGTTGCCAGAATTTCCGGTTTTGCCGGGATGTTTGTCCTGGGATTTGCGTTCCGCTTATTCATCTGGTGGGCATACAGCAGTTACTTTGTCACTGATCGGCCGCTGGACTGCAGTTTTGCATTCTTTATGCCGGTATCATTCGTTATCGCATTCATCGCGCTGTGGTTCTGCCCGGTGCAGCCGGAGAAAAAATGGCGGGGATTGACCCTCAGCACCGTTAATGACAATATCATCTCTGAATAATTTTGAACCATCAATGATTGTAATTTTGCGGCAAACAAGCTATATTAAATGTATTGGATGACGCATATACAGCAAAGGTATGATCATGGGTGTAACGATCAAAGAAATCGCCGAAAAAGCGGGAGTAAGTTCAATAACCGTATCCCGGGTGCTTAACGGCAGACCCGGCAATAAGGTGTCGGTCAAATTATGTGAAAAGATAAGGGCGCTTGCCAAAGATATGGGGTATTCCCGCAATACCTTTGCCACTGCGATCCGTACCGGCAAAATACCGCTGATCGCGGTCTGTCTGCACCGGCTGTGGGAGGATGAACGGTATATCCGTACTTACTGGTGCGATATGATCTCCAATTTCACCACTCTGCTGCCGAAGTACGGTCTTGATATGATCCTGGTATCATATACGGAACCGGCAGAATTGCAGAAAAGACTGACGGCATTGAGTTCTTCCGGGTTGATCGGCGGTATTATCAGCAACCTTATTCCCGATTTGGTCGATGAATGCTGTCAGGCGATATTCAAGACCAAACTGCCGTTCGTACTGTTGGGAAAGCACGATAACGAAAATATTCCGTACGTTTCCACCGAGAATTCAAAATTGAAAAAATATCTTGAAGAAAAATTGAAATCTCAGCATTGCACCGCTATAAAAAATTATCATACCCGATCCGGTCACGGATTATCCGAAGAGGATTTCCGTGATCCATCGATATTCATCGGTGTCGACTGTGAACGGGACCGGGTGAAATTGATCCGGGAGCATGGCGTGGAACCGCACCGCATCGTAATGATCGCCAATTCGGGGGTACAGATATTCAATTCTTCCGGTTATGTGTTAAATAATCACAACAAGGAGCGTTGTATAAACTGTATAGAAATACTTTCCGAATTGATGGCTGGACGCAAACCGGCAAATATTCAACGGGAAATCGAATTGACGGAAAAAGATTTGACATTGGTTGACATCGGGTGAAAACGTCATGAAACGATACTGCCGAGTGTCTGGGTAAAGAAATATAACGGTGATACTTGCCGGCGAAACCGGAACCTGCCGGAAACCGCGATGATTTCACCGTTGATATCTGCAGGATTTATAAAAAAGGAATTATTGCCATTTGTTGTAAAAAATCACACCATCCGTCTTCGCTGCGCGGTGCAGAGTTGTGCTGACCGTCATCGGGTGGTTGACAAATCTATATTCTTATGTTTGCTTTTCCCGGCAAGCAGCGACTTTTGAATGTGAGTTTTACAAAATTTGGGACATTACCAAAAAGGATTACCACTCTTAATATGAAAAAAATGATCATGGCAGCAGTAGTAACGGCCATCTCAATAATATCGACCTGCAGCGGCATATCAATAACTGTTGATCCGGAATACACGGTCTATGCCGGTGCCGCTTTCTGCAGAAAAGATGCCGTCTGTCTTTCTCTGGACGGCACTGTACCGGCGGGGAGCCGGAAATATGTTATATCTCCAGATAGCCGGGGGATTGCGGATATAACGGCCGCCGCAGCTGATTTTGCCGGAAAAAGCCGGACACCGTATCT
>SUWL01000104.1 GCA_015061495.1 Lentisphaerota bacterium | reverse complement strand
GGAAGTGGGGTTGGGGAGAGGGGAAAAACCTCTTTTCCCCTCTTCCCAAGAGCGCATTTACTTTGATAGAATTGCTCGTCGTTATTGCGATTATCGCGATATTGGCGGCAATTTTGCTGCCGGCTCTCAATTCTGCCCGGGAACGGGGACGGGCTGCGGCATGTATAAATAATATGAAACAATTCGGACAGTATGGTTTGCGCTATTGTGATGCCAATGATGATTACTTCCCCTGCGAAAAGAAAACATTTTTGGCCAGTATTCAATGGTGGCAATATTTTTATCAGAATGGTTCCGGTGTTGAAGTTTTTAAATGTCCCACCGGTCCGAATGACCGCGGTTCCGGCGGCGGTAATGAAATAGATTACCCCGGCCCCCGGAATCATAAATATCCCAGAAATTATATGCTGAACCATTATCTGCTCCGCCGTGACAAAGACGGCGTTGCCGATCAGCCGGATTCTCCTGAAAAAATCAATAAAGTCAAACGTCCGTCTACTCTCCCGTTTTTCTTTGAAGGAGTCGGTTTCGGAAATCATTCCGGCACATTCACCAGTTTGTACAGCAACTATAACAGCGGCAAGATTACTGATTTGTCATCAGAGGCCTACAATTCCGGCGGCAGTAATTATGACTATGTGCTCGGGCTCTGGCATAACAAAACTGCCAATATTACCTATGTCGACGGGCATGTGGAGCCCATGAGTTTTGACAGAGCTTATGCGATCGGCAAAAGCGGAGCGGCTGCTTTCTGTCTCAAAGGAGAACTTCCTTGAGGAATAATACAATGAAAATAGGTGTATTTATCTGTACTTTAGCTGCCTGTATTGCGTTTTGGGCTGATTCAGCCAATGCCGGACAGGTGATATATGTGAATAATGTTTCCGGCAAAAATCATTTTCCCGGAACCCGGAAAAAACCGGTTGCTACCCTGCGCAAAGGCTTGGAGTTACTCAAAGACGGCGGCAGGCTTGAGGTGATCAATACCGGAATCGCTTACAGTGATCCTTATCCGGGAGTCCGGGGACGGATGCTGCTGGTAAAGGCCTCCGGAACGGCTGATAATCCGGTCGTCATCAATGGTAATGGCGCGGTATACACCGGTTTGGCTGCTGTTCCGGCTGAATATTGGAAGGCGGATGGAGAAAATATTTATTCCGTTGACTTCTGGCCGATGGCGACACATATGCGCGCCTTTACCAAAGAAAATTTCTGGCACGACGGCACTCAAATCTGGTTTGTCAACGGCCAACCGGGCAAAAATTGTCATTCTCTGGAAGAATTGAAAGCAACTCCTTATGGTTTCTGGTGGGATAAAGCGAACAAAAAAGCCTGTTTTCACCTTCCTCAAGGGGTAAAAATGGAAGATACAGAGATCAAACTTCCCGCCAATATGGGATTCTATGTCGATGGAAACTATGTAAGGATCGAAAACTTTTATGTTGTACAGTCATGGAATGACGGTTTTGATACTATAACTGATTATCGCAAAGGTATTCATTATCTCAATTGTATTGCCATTGACAATTGCGGGCAGGGAATGTCCGGACACGGCGGAGATGTGGTTTATGAAGATTGTGCCGCGATCCGCTGTTGCGCCACCGGAACCAGCAACGTTGATAAATGCAACAGCATTTTTATCCGCTGTGTTTTTGCCGGAAATAATTTCGGACCGGGGATCTCAATGATCGGTACCGGAACCCATAAGTTCATTGATTGCATGATCGTGGATAACACTCCGGATGTGTTGATTCATCAACATACTTTGTCCAAAATCATTATGGAAAATTGTCTGCTTCGCGGCAACATGGATAATCCGGTAATAAAGATGCATAATGGAACCATAAAATTCAAAAAATGTACGATCGACGGCGGAACGGGTTTGTTGACTATGATCGGCGGTTACTCCGGCAAACTTTATATGCAAGATACCCTGTTGATCAATCAGAAACTCAATGTTTTCCGGCTCAACGGCAAGGCTGTTGAACGTATATTTTTGCAAAACAATCGTTATGTTGAACCAAAAACATTCATTATTGCAGGGAAAAACTATAACAGCGAAGAATATTTCCGTGTAGCTTCATTTGATGAAAATTCAGCGGTCATCAGCAAAAATGAAGCCGGTAAATTCGGAGCGGAACTTCCGGAAAAGGTTACAGCTCTTTATCGGAAAGTAATTCAGCTGCAAGCTGATGGAAACAGTAAAGTTTTCATGAAGCAGGAGGCACAGTAATGATACTTTTCGTTACCGGCTTATCCAATGACAGCGAACAGATACGCAGTGTAGTCTGCCGTTTGCTGCAGCGGGGGTTGAATTTTACCGGATGTGCAGAGCAGTGTATTCCTTCGGAGCTTCCGGAAAACTGGGAGGAATATGATGCTTTGATCATCGACAGTGCCATTCTTGAAAGATATGCCGGTGATCCGGATATGCGGAAACGGCTGGAAAATTATGCCGGAACAAAATTCGTACTGCCGCTTTACAATCGCCTGTCTCCTGATTCCGGCAATTGGCGGGATATGACATTGACTGATGTGAATATGTTTGCCACTGCCGCCGGATTGCGCCGGGGAGAGATCCCGGAACGTCCGGTCGCGGAATTGATTCCCTTGTGCGTGGAACGTATCCGTCATTTTTATTCAAAGGAATTTGAGGGACGGGATATCCTTGGCGAGTTTTTCCTGCATCTGCCGCTGGCGATGCTGTCGCTGGAAAAATCATCATATGCTCCGGATGGTTGGAGCAATTATATCAATGATGTTTTGCAAAAAAGTTTTCAGATCCGTGATTTTGCCGGTGACCACGATCAGGTGGCAGCATGGAACTGGGCTCACCTTTATTCATTGAGAACAGGAGATGCCGGGGCTGCGGAATTTATGCTGCACATCTGCGATACCCTGCGTGCCCGTCGGCCGCGTACTCCGGAAGGGGTGATTTCGCCGGGGGGATTCGTGGATGATCCACTCTTTTTCTCCAAAGCCGGAACTCATCGTTTCTGTACCCAAGCCGGTACGGTTGCCAAACGTAATCTGGTCATGAATGAAAATTTTCATTATCTTGCCGGACTTTTTGCTTCGGCATATGAAATCAGCGGAAAACAATCATATCTGGATGAAGCGGTCAAAATGCTGCTGACAATTGCCGCCAATCAGCTTGATCCGTCAGACAATCTGCTTTATCATGCGTCATGCAGAGGCAAGGCGGTCGGTTCAAAATGGGCACGCGGATGCGGACATGGACTTTACGGAGCATATTATATGTTGCGGATGGCTCCATCCATGCCGGATCATGTCAAACAACTTGCAATTGATTTTATTGACCGGGTTGGGCATGGTCTGGCAGCAGTACAACTGCCTTGCGGTGCATGGCGCAATGTGCTTGATTCACCGGTCGGAGAACCGGAATTAAGTTCGACGGCTATGTTTGCCGCACTTTATTCGACTTTGATAAATGAAAAATTGCTTGACCGGGATTTTTACTTGCCGATGCTTTCCGGCGCATTCAGTGCGTTGCGCCGATATGTATGGCGCGGAGTGACCATCAATACTGCCGGTACATTTACTGCCGGGGACAACCCCGACTATTATTTGCGGAGACCGGATTTCTTCTATCCGGTTGCATGGATCATTCCGGCTTTGATTGAAACCGAAAAAGTATTGAATTATTCGAACAAAACACAGGGGGTATAAAATGACTTTTTCAAAGATAACAGCATCGTTGTTCTGTTCACTTGCGGTGCTGCATTCACTGTCTGCTGCGGACAATGTAAAATTGACCAAGGCTGAAACTGCAGCACTCTATAAGATCGAACAGGGAAATCAATCCGGAGTCCTTGCTCGTCTTGTTCCCGGATCTGAACCGGTGATCAATGGAGAAATTCATCCGGAAGAGTGGAAGGGCGCAATGGAATTTTCCGGTTTCCTGCAGGATAATACATCCGGTCTGGTATCGGAACGTTCCGGATATATCTGGATCGCCGTTGACCGCAAGTACTTTTATATGGCGGTAAAAACGACCGCTCCGACTACTGATCCCGGCGGCGGTTTGCGAACCATGGCAACCGTACATGACAGTGATGTCTACAATGACGACTCTGTTGAAGTACTGTTTTTTTCTGAAAAAGACGGCAAGGTTTATCAGGTTATTGCCAATAATTTCGGGACGGTATTTGACCGTTCAATTACTATTCCCGCACAGACCGGTGATGTGAAGTGGAACTGCAAAGATATCAAAGTAGCTTCCAGAGCTGACAGCGGATGGTGGCAGCTGGAAATGCGGATCCCGCTTGCTTCGATCGGTTCTCCGACGGATAATATCAAATTCAACGTTGCACGCACCTGGTGTTTTTTCGGTAATTCTGCGATGATTCCGACCAACAAAAACTGGAATGTCGGCAGAATGTTCAATCTCGATATTGTCGATTCCGGTACTGTTCCGGCTATGCAAATGCAGGAAATCGGGATGCCTTCTGTCGGGACATGGAACATCCGCCATGTGCTTAATAACCTGCCGAAAGAGAAAAAATATACCTTATACACTGAAATCCGCCGCAAATATAAATGTACCGATGGCATTGTGCGTGATCCGGTGGTCTTTACTGCCAAAGAATCGTTCCCCCGGCAGGACGGTAAAAATTATTGTGAATACAATATCCGTTTTACCGATCCGAATCAGCGCATCATGCGGGTACTTTTAAAAGATGAAGAAACCGGAAAAAACGTATTTTCACGTTGGGTAAACGGATCTCGCGGCAAATCGGCCGGAGCTGTTCCGGGAACGCTTTCATTCAATCTTTCTTCCTGTGGAGGCGCGGTCAATTATTATCCGGCTATGGGAAAAGCGGTGGTTTTGTTATCAGACATAAATCTGCCGGATATCGTATCTGCTGCAATATGCACTTCCCCGGGAAAACAGTGGAGTGTATTGGAGAAGAAAAAACAGGGTTTTGAGGGGACTGTTAAAGGTCTTTCGGCCGCCGGAATGTATAAATTCACCGTGCGTCTTACTGACCGCAATGGCCGGAATTACGATTTTCCGGATGCCTTTATGCTTGAACGCAAAAAATTCGAATGGGAAAACAATAAACTCGGCTGCGAAAAGATCATTCTTCCGCCCTTCGCTCCGGCGGCATTTGCCGATGGTGTGCTTTCTGTAATTCTGCGCGATCACAAACTCAACGCGATGGGGCTTTGGGACTCTCTGACCGCTCAAGGCCGCGAATTGCTTGCTTCCCCGATGTATTACGAAATGGTGGTGGATGGCAAAAAAGTCAAAGTTACAGCGCAGACATCCCGTCCTTTGTTAAAGGACAATGGCTACAGCGCGGTGTATACTACCGGACTGCAGGCCGGCGGAGTGAGGGCAGATATTTCGACAGAAATGATCTACGATGGATTTTTCTGGAATAAAATGAATATCCATACCGGCGGACACCGGCTCGATCGGATGACACTGGTCATTCCGATGAAAGAAGCTGAAGCCAAACTTATGCACGCGCAGGTGACCGGGATCCGCTGTCACTACTACGATGAAATTCCCGGAGGCAAAGGCGTGGTCTGGGATGGAATGAAATTGCAGCGGCCGATCGTTCTCGGTCAGTCGTGGATAATTCCGGCGGTGATACCTTACATCTGGCTCGGCACTGAAAGCCGCGGTTTGAGCTTTGCATTGGATTCAACTTTCGGCATGAAAGTTGCCAAAGACCGTTCCGCATGCAGAGTTTCCCGCCGAAACGGACAGGTGGTGCTGGAAATCGACTTCATCAACCGTCCGGCAAAAATCGACCCCCGAGAAACTATTGAATTCGGTTTGCAGGCGACCCCGGTCAAGCCGTTTGATAAAAAGTTGCGCCGGAGAACTCACGATTATACCGCGAGAACCACTCCGGGAATGCAGAACGTGATGACAGTCCGTTCCGGACCGTTGGGATACGCCAACAACTGGGCGCGGAATCCGTTGAATTTCAATTATTCTCTCTACAAGGGAGTTTCTGAATTGCTGGCAAATGGCGGAAAAAACTACTCTGAAGTTGAGGCAAACTACTTTAACTGGTGGAAGACCAATGAAGCAGAACTTACCAGACTGTATCAACCTTTCAACAGTTTGGATTTGAAACCGGTTCCATTCAAACAATGGCGCAAAGGTATCAACGAACACGCTCTTGTCCTGCTTAAAAGAGTAAAAGAACCGATGATCTTCACCCGTTACAGTGATCCGCGGCTGGTAACTTTGATGGAACCGGAAACCGATTATTTCAAAACGGAATGGACGGCTATGCCGGTAATTTACGCCTGCTGCCTGCGCTCGTTCCCGGTTCGGAGCAATCTGGATTTTATGGTCTGGTGCTACAATCAGGATATGATCCACGGTCAGCAGGGGATTTATCTGGATGATATGTTTCTCTGGCCGTGCATGAATCCGGATACCAATGCCCGGTATGACAGGGAAGGTATTTTGCACAACGATTTAGGAATGCTTGAATTGCGGGAATTGGTGCAGCGTCTTGCCAACTTGCAGCATAAATATGGATTTGCTCCCCGTTTGCTGGAAATCCATATGTCAACCACTTTGCTGGTTCCTTGTTACAGTTTTGCCACTACGCTTCTTGGCTGGGAGTGGAAACAAGGGGAAAGCTCATTCCGTGATCGTTTTCCGGTCAATTACATACGCACGATGAATACCAGCGGTAAACTTGGTACGGAAATGATCAGTCTGGGAGGCATCCGCCGGACCGTTACACCGGCAAAAGAGTGGCGAACCATGACCAAACTTATCCGGCTTACGCGCAGTATGTTCTCACGGACTCTGCCGCACGAGATCCGTCCCAAAGTCGGTTTCCTCCGGCCATTGGAAGAATTTCACAAGCCGACTCATTATCGGGTACTGGATATTTTTTCAGCATTCCGGATTTGGGAAGATGATTGTGAATTTGTTCCTTACTGGGAAGATGACCGGGCGGTCAAAGGACATGATTTCGCAGCAGGTCTTCTGCTTTCCACCTATCGCAGAAAAGGTGAAGTTCTGCTGTTGATAGGCAATACTTCAGATAAACCTTACTCCTTAAAGCTGTCTGCAAACCGTAAAGCACTCGGTATTGCCGCTGATGCGGTTTGGGTTGAAGCCGAATCCGGGCGCAGGATCCGCCGCAATGAAATCGAGATCCCTGCCGATGATTACCGGATAGTTTATCTGGGAAGCCGTCCGGAGATAATGGATTTGCCGTCATGGGGAAAGATTCAGGAAATCCACGGTGATTTTATGACCGTCAGAAACGGGCGCGAGTGTCCGGTTTTCTGGGAAAAGAACTGGACGGAAAAGAAAGGCATCGGTAAAGTTGACATTATCAGCGGAAAAGATTGGAATACTCAACTTTACCGATGCCTTTCTTTTC
>SUWL01000103.1 GCA_015061495.1 Lentisphaerota bacterium | reverse complement strand
GCCAAAGCGATGTGGATCAAGTATGAGTATCCGGAAACCACCTTTGAAGATATGTGCAAAGTTTTCGGTTTGCCGAAGTTGCGCACCAAGGCACGCTTTTGTGCGGTATCTTCCACCTCCGGTACGGCTACTGAAGTGACGGCATTTTCTGTTATCACGGATTACTCCAGGGGGATCAAATATCCGCTGGCGGATTTTGAGATCACTCCGGATGTGGCGATCGTCGATCCGGAACTGGCGGAAACCATGCCCAAAAAACTGGTCGCACACACCGGAATGGATGCCATGACCCATGCGGTAGAGGCATACGTTTCGACTGCCGGCACCGATTACACCGATCCGCTGGCGGTATTTGCCATAAAGATGATCCAACGCGATCTGGTAAAAAGTTACAACGGCGATATGGCAAAGCGTGCTTCCATGCACAATGCCCAGTGTCTGGCAGGGATGGCTTTTTCCAATGCATTGCTTGGTATCGTTCACTCCATGGCGCACAAGACCGGCGCGGCATTTGCTGATTTCGGTGCGCACATCATCCACGGGGCAGCCAATGCGATGTATCTGCCCAAAGTGATCGCTTTTAATGCCAAAGATCCGGAAGCGTGTAAACGCTACGGTGAAATTGCCGATTACATGGCTCTGGGCGGCAGCAGCGATCAGGAAAAAGTGCAGCTGCTGATCGGGGCGTTGCGGGAGATGAATCAGGCGTTGAATATTCCGCAGTGCATCAAAAATTACGGTGCCGACAGTTTCCCCTGTGAAAACGGTTTTATTCCGGAAGAGGTCTTCAAAGAACGTCTGCATGATATCGCTGTCAATGCGGTTTCCGATGCCTGTACCGGTTCCAATCCCCGGAAAATATCCGTTGAGGAGATGGAAAAACTGCTGCTGTGCTGTTACTTTGATACCGACGTGGATTTTTAATGTGCATTTGAGAGCTTGCAACGTCCGGATCGGGTAATAAAAATGAGTTATTTTCTGATAATATTAATTCATTTGGTTTATTTCATTCTGACGAATTTCATGCCTCTGGCAGGGGCGTATCAGTTGAGTAAACGGATCGCCCCGGATTCACCGCCGTTGAAGTTTGCCCTGACCGGCTTCTTTTTTCTGCTGCAGGCGGCGGTGAATTTTGCCATTCTCGGGATTTTCGGTTTACTCTCACCGGTAAACGGAATCATTGCCGGAGCGGTCAGCGGTCTGATTTTTTATTATGCCGCAACGAAAATTCTGCCGTTGCCGGAAACAGTTTCCGGCTGTGAACCGCTTGCAGAAAGATCTGTCCGGCTTTTGCAGATCGCCGTTGTCAGCATTATCGGGCTGGTCATATTCAAGTCCGTATTCATTATGGGAACCGATCCGTATTTGTACCATCTGTACTATCCGTCGATGTGGCTGCTGTACGGCAGGATCCATGCGGTGACTCTGATCGGACTGCCCCATGAATATTTCCCGGTTTGCGGAGAAACTCTGTTTGGCTGGCTGATGCTTTCCGGCAGTGACATTTTTGCCGTAATGCTTCAACCGTTGACCCTGATCATGAGCTTGTGTGCGATAGCCGGTTTGTGGCGAAGTTACCGCATCCCGGATCAATTTATTGCCGGAGGGGTGTTGCTGCTGGCATCAAGCGGTATCATTATTGAAAATGCCTGTCTTTGTTATACCGATGTGCTTACCGGAAGTTTTCTGGTAACGGGGATCTGTTTTTTACTTCTTGCGCTTGACGGTAAGATCGTTGAAAACCGGAAACGTTATTTTTTTGCTGCTGCTGCGGGGATCGCTTTGGGACTGTCGGCGGCGGTCAAATATTCCGGACTGGTATTGGCACCTCCGGTGACGCTTTTGCTGCTGATCTGTTTTTTCATCCGCCGTCCGGAGTGCCGCCGTTACTCATGGGTGATCGCGGGGAGTGCCATCATCACTGCCGGAGCGTATTATATGCCCAATTTCATAAAAACCGGCAATCCCTTTTATCCGGTGAAGATCCCGTTTATTTTTGAGAATGGTTTTGATTTTGAACGTCCGGCAGTACCGGTGAAAAATTTATGGAACTTTTTTGTCAATGACAATCCATGGGATATGAATACCGTTACTGCGGTGGTGTTTATTCTGCTGCTGCTCGGTTGCATTGTTCCGGTATTTGTGAAAAGAGCTCCGGAAAAACGGGAACTGGCACTGCTGCTGTCGATTTCCGCAGCAGTATTGATCGCTGCGGAAATTCTGATGCTGGCGATCTATCCGGCGATGACCCAGGCGAGGTCGATCATTCCGTTTCTGATGTCAGTGGGGATATTTTTTCCGCCGGTACTGTTTTGGGTATTCGGTGAATCGTTATCCGGCAGGATCGCCGCTTGGGGCTATACGGCGGCGGTGATCATGGTTGCGCTGGCAAGTTCCAGCAATATGGGGATGGCAAATTTATGGCGCGCTTATACCGCAATGGCGGTAATTTGTGTGATTGCAGTGATCCCTGAAAGTGCGCGTATCCGGCGGTGGTTGTTCCGGGCAATGGCAGTGATTGCTGCTGCGGTGTGGTGTTTTTGCAATAGTTACCGTTATGAAAGCGCATTGGATTGCTGCCGGGCCATCGGTGGTCAGCATGTGATGGATATCGTTCAGTATTTGCGCCGGGATGAGCAGCAGCAAGAGAGTCAGACGATCGCTTCGGTCGGCTGCTGGTTCAACTACATGCTGATGCTGGATCTGCCGGGTAACAAAGTGGTGTATATTCCCATAAACAAGGAGAATACTTCGCATCCTCACGAAGTTGCTTCGCCAGCAGATCTGCGCAGGGAACCTGTTTCATACCGGCAATGGTGTCAGCGTCTGGCGGAAAAAGGATGCACCTATTTGGTGATCGACCTTAAATCGCATCAGGATTTTCTGGAAAACCGGGATCAGGAATACCGCTGGGCAAAGGCCCATCCGGAAGATTTCACGCTGATTTGTGAATATGAGCATGTCAGTTTTTTCAAGATCAACTTCCGGTAAAAAAAATCCCGGTGAACCGTATGGATCACCGGGGAAAGTTGATCATTCAGCGTAATAAGCTGAAACACCGATAAAGTTTACCAGCCGTTTGCCGCCGATGGGGGCGCCGGGAGTTTTCTCGTCTTTCCAGTCCCGGATGGTGACTTTTACTTCCGGGGCTTTGGCACGGAAGACAATTTTTCTGGTGACGACTTCAAAACGTTTGAATTTCAGATATTCCGGGGGATTGCGGAATTCATAACTCAATTCCGGAATGATCTCCGCACCTTCCAGTTCGGCTTCCAGCGCGAAATCCACCCTGCCGTGTTCATTTTTTACCTGTTTGTCAGCATCGCTGGAAACGTAGAAAAATGAGTAGAGTTTTCCGGGGGTGAGGTTTTTCAAGGTCTGCTTGAGTTTATTGGGAGCTTTGGCACTGCGGGTCAGTTGAACGACCGTGTTGCCGTTTCCGGCGTTGCTGCCGACTCCCCGGCGGCGAAGCCGTGTGAAGCCGTATCCGGGGATCGTGCGCGGAGTAATGGAACCCTCTTCGGCGGGGATAACTTCCCAGCCGTCAAGTCCTTCTTTGAAGTCTCCGTTGACCACGGCTCCGGTATTGTAAACAATTCCGTATTTTGGGGAAAGCATTTCGGTGTTGCCTTCGATGGCGTAGTGGCGGAAAAGCAGAGCCAGCCAGCGGGCGTTTTCTTCATCGGTGTAACGGATATTATAACAGCCGATACCGTACAAACCTTTTGCTTCCGGGACAGTGGCGACCAGATGGAAGAAGTAGTCCCAGGCGTATTTGATGTCAGATTGCGGATAAGCATTGCAGTTCCATGCGCCATTCATAATCAGACCGGACATGATCAGCATCATGCGTTCCGGAGCATCGGGAGTACTTTGTCTGGCACATTTCATGTGTTTGGAAACCAGAGTGTAGTACTCTTCCAGAGATTTGAGATCCGGAGTGGTTTCCACGTAAGTTTCCATCAAAATTTTGCCGTGACCGTTGCCGATATGACTGGCTCCGGAAATCAGAGGCGCATGAACCGCCGGATTATGGAGATAACCGGTCGAACCGGCCATCCAGAGATAGATGAATTTATTCCAGTCGGTCAGTTCCCAGCAGGCTTCAGAGTAGTTGTGCAGAATGAGGGGATCGGCTTTGGCTTCAGTTTCATCGCAGGCGCGGCCCTCGGTGGTCATCGTCGGGCGGTTGCTGGCAAAACTGGCACGCATTTTATCCAGATCTCTCCATGCTCCGCCGAAGCCGCTGGAACCGATCCGGCGGATCCCGCGTTCATCCAGTTCTGCTCCGATGGCATGATCCCAGTCGTTTTTGGGCAGCCATGCAGAAAGGAGGAAATGGGTGTTTATATTGGGCCAGAAATATTTACGGAAAAAATCAATGCCGTAAGAGGCATCTTTGATGGTGGTTTTTTCCTTGACATCCAACGGGAAGAGCATGATTTCCGGTACGGTACGGACAATTAATCTGTCATCGGCGGAATTTGCTCCGGCAACGGTGAATTCATGTTCGCCGCGGGTGAGATAACGCATGGTTTCCAGCAGATCGCTGCCTTTTCTTTGCCGGACAACAACTTTGTCGTTCATTGTGGCGGTTGCATTGAGGCTGCTGTTGCGGAAACCGATATAGACCCAACCGTCCCGGGGATTGATGAAACGGTATTTGCCGTCGGCAAGTTTGGTATTGACCAATTCGGTGACCAGATTGTTTTTCCGTACCTCTTTGAAGGGGGGCAGGGGAGCGATGAATTTGACATCATAGCGATTGGCAAGGATGGTTTTATTATCGCTTTTGCTGACGATTTCCACATTGATTTCGCCTTTGCCGGGAGTCATGGCGGGGGCGGAGGTTTTGATCCGCCGGTCAGCGGGGATCTCAAAATTGAGCCAATTGCCCCATTTGCCGTTTTGGGCGAGGCGCAGCCGGCAGAAATAATCATCCAGTTTACCCGGCAGCGGGCAGGTGAATGAGAAAGTTATTTGCGGTTTTCCGGCATCGACTAAAGTGAGCAGAGGCGTTACCGGGTAGATGCGGCGCATTTTTTCCAGATAGGACTTCGGAGGGAAGGTTTCGGCGATGGCACGGGGAGAAACCCCTTCGATCGAAATATTGCACACATCGTAAGAGCCGCCGCCGGGCAGATAGAAAATAATGGTATAAAGTCCGTTGTTGCTGGTTGGCATTGTGACTACCTTTTCCAGCTTTTTCCATTCTCCGTTGGTATTTTGCGGCAGATCGCTGATGAGAACTTCTTTGTTCCAGCCGTTATCATAAACGATCAGACGGCTTTCTTTATGGAGTCCGCCGTTGGTACGGATAAAGGCGGAAACCCGGTATTGTTCATTGGCGATAAGTTTCAAGCCGTTCAGACGGATGCTGCCGGTAGCCCGGACAAAATCAGCCTTACCCACTCCGGCACCGGGGAATTTTTTCATCTCCACTCCGGCGACGCCGATATTATTGCTCCACAATCCGAATTCGCCGTCAGCAGTGGCGGCGAATCCGGGGAGGATATTACCTCCGGGGGCTATTTTTTTTTTGAGTTCCATACTTTCGATATACGGAGCAGAAATTTCGATTGAACTGTCCGGATTGAGTTTTGTTCCGTAAAGGTTGAATGTATAAGTGCCGTTACTGCTTTCCGGTAATTTTGTGCTGAATTCTACCCGCACCCATTTGCCTTTGGTATCAGCCGGGAGCGGCAGGGAACGGACGTCGCGCTGCCACCGGTGATTGTGTATCAGCAGGCAGGCACCGCCTTTGCGGATGTTGGAAGTCCGGACGAATGCACCGAAACGGTAAATTTTCTTGGGTTCAAGCTTGATATTTTCAATGGCGAGGCGATATTTTGAAAAATCCGCTTTGATCGCATCGGTACCGTCAACACCGCCGTTTTTGGTAAATTGTACGGGAATTTTGCGGGCGGCGATCCATTTGCTCCAAAGACCGTATTCCCCGTCGGCGGGCATGGAAGCAAGGATATTTTCCGGGATGGAAAATTCTTCATTTTCTTCGACGGCTGGTTCGATGAAAGGTGCGGAAATTTCCAGTTCGGCACCGGGTTCGACTTTGGAAGCGTAGATGGAAAATGAGTATTCGCCATTGGGACTGGTCGGGATCACTCCGGTTGCTGTGACTTTGCGCCACTGACCATTGGTGTTTGCCGGCAAAGTGGCTGAACGGATATCGCCGACCCAGCCGTAATTGTGGATGATGAAGCGGCAGACCTGTGCTTTCAGATTTTTGGTGCGGACAAAAGCACCAAAACGGTATTTTCTGCCGGGATACAAGCGCAGATTTTCAATGGATATACGTCCGCATTGGGAGATGTCGACTTTGATTGAATCGCTTTTCTGAAAACCTCCGGCGGGAGTGAACTGCACATGCTTTTCCACTTTGCGGGCAGCGATATAACTGCTCCACAAACCGAATTTTGCATCGGAATTTTGCGGCAGAATATTTTCTGCAGCGAGTGCGGCACTGATAAAAAGCAGTGTCAGAGAAAGATATTTTTTCATATTGATCCCCTTAAAATTACGGTAACGCCAGTTCTTTGGACTTGCCGGTTTTCCAGAAGCGCAGAGTATTTTCATCCTGTTCAACGATGACCGATTCTCTGCCCTCGGCATGACCGTCGGCAAAGAGCTGATTGGCACTTTTACCGTGAGCACCATAGGCGCCGAGGCTCAAATTGGTTTCCACGGCGACTTTATAAAAGGATTGAGAGGCTTCAACACGATTTGATCCGGATTTGCGGGCCGGGTGTTTCCAGTCATCCATCAGCACCAGCACTTTGCTGGCGAAGTTTGCCAATTGAGTGATTTTATCCAGAGAGTTGCCGTATTCGCGGACTTTGGCGATAAAATAGGTGTTGTAACTGTAGCTTACCACGATCGGAATGTTATTGTAAAAGTTGTTCTGGGAATTTTCAAATCCGCGGCTGCTCGGGCAGAGTAGAATTTCATTGGCGTAATAATCTCTGGTTCCGATTTTCTGTTTGATGAAACTGGAACCCATAAATTTGGAAACGCTGGCATATTCTGCCCAGCTCTGGGGGCGCGACCATCCGGTGCCGGAAAAGTTTGCTGTACCAGTTGCTCCCATGGTGGTCAGGATCTGGTCATTGTTATTTTCAGCATAACTCAACCAGTAGATACCGAATTGTTTCTGATTGTTGAGACACCCGGCAGCTCTGCCGCGTTCCCGGGCAGAATTGAGGGCGGGCAGCAGGATTGCCGCAAGAATGGCGATGATGGCAATTACGACCAGCAGTTCGATCAGCGTAAACCGGTACCGGTTTACTTTCACACGTGAAAGTAAATACATCCTTCGTTGTCCTTTCATATTTGTTATTGTCCTAAATTTTGTGAAAAACATTTATAATTTCCAATGTTGATAACAACATTGCCTACACAATTCATTTTGTTTTGCCAATAGTCCTCCCACGCTT
>SUWL01000102.1 GCA_015061495.1 Lentisphaerota bacterium | reverse complement strand
TGTGGCTTTTTCCGGCGGGGATACCGAGATGAGTGTTGGTGAAGTTGACCGAATTACCGACATGGCAGGCCAGAGTCTGATTGCGGAAAATCGAATCATACGCCATCATACCGGCAGAAGCATTGCCCTTGATCGCCAGCACCGTCGGATTGGCTCCGATACCGTCCCGGATATCCACATCGGTATTGCCGGAGAGAAAATATTTTTTACTGCCGAGCAACTCATCAGCGATCAGATTGTAGCGGATCGCCACGGCGATATCTGATTTGGAAGTATTCTGCAAAGTATCTTCGATCCGCAAACCTTTCTGCCAGCGGCAAATTTTTCTGGTCAGAGTATACTGTGCGGAAACAGCTTTTACCGTAACCACCCCGTCTTTCACGGCAATGACCGGCTTCCAGCTTTTCACCCCGGAATATTTTCCGGCGGAAAGAGTGTTGTATTTCATTTCCGGAGTTGCCGGATAGGAGAAATCGGACTGCAAGGCAAACGTTTCTTTGCCGATTTTAAGCAGCATATCGCCGCCGTCGGTTACTTCCGCCTTACCCTCCGGCAGAGCGATTCCGGCAACCGTTTTGCCCGGGGTGGCAGGATAGGCAAAAAGTTCCTGCGCCGGACGACCGCTTTTGACCACATTTTCCGGAACCAGATCGACGCGCAGACCGCCGATAAGCATATCGATCTGCGGACTGACACCGTTGTGTTTGATGTAATGCAGCAGATAATTATTGGTCAGAACCAGGGTATTCTCCCGGGCTGATTCGACCCGGTTATCCGCGCCGATCTCAATAAAATTGATCCGGTCAGTGATGTCAATGGCGAAACGGTAACGCTCTTTCTGGGCATTTTTGATTCTTTTATCAAATTTACCGGCCGGTCCGGGGCCGAAAAAGACCTGAAGCATATCGCCTTTCCACCAGGGTTCATTGCCGATGGTGGTCTGCATTTCATTGCCGCGAAAAAGCAGCCTTTTTTCGCCGGAATCCATATTTTCCCGCAGCCGGGCATCATTGAGCCGCAACTGCAGATAGTGGTTCCAACCGGCGCAGTTTTTCATTTCGAGCCAGGAGTCAAAAGAGAGAACCGCCCGCATCTTTTCCACTTTCGGGATAGCGGGGAACTTCACCGTCACAGTCACCGGATGTTTCCCGGAAACGAGCCGGATATTTTCCGGGTGCTTCCACACGATACGGCTGCCGGAGGCCCATACCGACAGGGCAAAACCGGCAAACAGCAGCAGAAATATTTTCTTCATTTTCAACGGATCCTCCTATATTTTTACTTGATATCTTCGACAGCACCATTCTGCTGGCGGAAAAAGGTAAATTCATTTTCAAGTTCAGTCAACTTGCCGGAAGACAATGCCTCAACATGACCATCGAAAAAAGCCGCATTGACACTGCCGTTATGCCGTGCCATCGGAGCCCATTTGGTGAAATCGCTGTGGGAACAAACCATCCAGTTACCGTATCTGATGTCTGTGTGCAACGCTGAATCGGCGTAAAAGAGCGTATTGGAAGGTCTTTTGAAATTCAAAATATGATAAGCGGAAACATCTGTTTCGCCGATATCACCGGCAAGAATGTTGCCGTAACGTTCAGTATAAGTTTTCCTGTAGATATCGTTATGCACCACCCAGATACCATACACCCGGTTGGTGTACAAACTGGAATCGGAGACTGAAGTATCGACCGGAGTTGTTGACGGACAGAAATAATATCCCGCCGCAGGCTGGGCAAAGCCGGTGTCGTTGAAAGTTCTGGCAAAGGGCCAGCCGGATTTGGTGGTTCCCTGGATCGGAGTCATATCTTTGTTGGCATCAGCATACTGCATACTGATCATTACCAACTGCTTCTGATTGTTAATACAACTGGCGGCGCGTCCGCGTTCCCGGGCGGAGTTGAGTGCCGGAAGCAATATCGCGGCCAAAATGGCGATGATCGCGATCACGACCAGCAATTCGATGAGGGTAAAAGGGGATTTTCTCATACTTTTCGCAGACATGGCATCATTCATTTTTGTGTCTCCTTCTGATTTTCCGGAAAATTCCTGCGGACAGCAAACGTGTCCTCGCACTTGATTCACCCCGATCCAAGTGTTCCGGTAAATTCCGGGATGCTCCGTTTTTTGCGGAGCAATATGTTTTCTTTTTTATTTATTTGAATCCGATCAAAACTGCGTTTAAAGGTGGAATCGCCACCGTCAGAACTTCTGCGGTAAATTCTTCTGTTTCATCACCGTGGCGGATGATCCCGCTCCGTTCGGCGGGGAAAGTCACCACCGCTTTTTCTTCAGTATCATTATAGTTGACCAGCAGCAATTCCTCTCTGCCATCGACCTGCCAGGCGGCACTGATCAACGACGGCAAGGTGGTACGGCAGTTGTCAGTGTCAATAAAATCTCTGCCGGAACACTTGATTTCCGGAGTCTTGATCATGCGTCCGCGGCTCAACGCATCTTTGGCAGCTCCCCGCTGCAGAGCACAGAGGTTGCCGATCATGGTCTGCAATTTTTCCTGATCCGGTTCGGTTACTTCCCAGCGCAATCCCCAGTGCCAGTGGATCCTGCCGTCATTTTTGAGCACGAGCGAGAGCAGATTGCCGTTGGCGAAGTTCCACGCGAGGAACCACTGCAAAAAGAACGGCGTTTTGGAAAAGTCGATCCACGCGTGCAGACAAACTCCGTTGCCGCTGAATCCGGCAACATATTCATGGTACAAATAAGGATAAAGCGGAACCGGATATCCGGCTGCTCCCCATGCCAGATGGGAACGCAGATCGTTGAGCATACAGACATCCATATAAGGTTCAGCGGCGGCATTTTCACAACCGAGCACCATTTTTCCGGCGGCTTCCCGGGCATTGGCAAGCAGATTCTGCATGGCGCGGGTCTGCCGGTGATCCGGAAGCCTGCCGTGGCCGTGCTTTTCTTCATAACACAACGGAGAAGTACATCCCTGATTCTGATCGAAATACTGCAGATAATCCACCGATGCTTCTGCGGCTGAACTCACCTGACCGCAAACGGTATCGACGGTAAATTTCCGGGAGGGGCACAACTCATAACCGATCCGCTGGCTGGACGGCCCGTTGCAGACCAGAGCAAATGCTTCACCGTGCGGCCCGCGGCACACTTCGTTGATCAGCTCTTTTTCCTCAAACTCTCTGCGGCGGTCGTAACTGCGATCAATCATGCTCTGCTGTGTCCAGCCGATCCCCGAACAGTAAAGTCCGACACGGTTTCCTTCTGCGTGCATCCGGTCAATGAAGTTCTGAAGCATTTCCACGCCCCCGGCAGGCGGCCAGACATACGGAGGAGCCCACGGCGCAGTGCCTTCCCAGTGGATAAGCAGCGGCATCAGCGGATGTTTCCACAATTCGCGGTATTTACCGATCACCGGCAGAGCCCGGTCATAAGGATAAAATTCATTGAACGACATATCTCCGTGGTCGATACCGTAACCTTTGACCGGATAGATCAGCAGCACCGGATGTTCCATCAGCCATTGCGGAGCGCGGTCGGCAAGTTTGGCAGGCAGCAGATCATTTTTTTCCAGATAATCGCGGTAAATTTCAGCGGCATCCTGCCAGTTGCCGTGAAATCCCCGGATGATGGTATCATAACCGGTTTTCGCGGCTCCGCCGGTAAAATGCTGGATGAACGGATAAAATCCATCCGCACCGTCAGGCATGAAGTCGATCGTTTTCGGGGAATGAAGTCTGTCTTCGACGCCGAAATAAAGTCCGCTGCCGCCGGGATTGCAGAGAGCTTCAAACTGCATCGCCGCCGGCCCGGGATAGAAATTGCTCACTCCGGTCAACGGATAGGAGGCTTCACGGCAGGAGAAGTAAGATACATTCTGCCGTTTTTCAAGGTCGCTGACCATGGTTCCTTCGGCATAGGGCAGCAGAAAGGTGCTTGCCGGCGGACGGAGCAACGGCACTTCGGGGAAACTCATCCACTCGACCGCCAGTTCTTCCCGGTCGAGAAACACTTCCAGTGACCAGCGGGATTCCTCCCCGTCGCACCGGACGGAAAGTTTCACCGAAATTTGCGGCAGCAGCTTAACTCCGGAAAAGGTCAGTTCCCAGAATCCGGAACTTTCTCCGACCCGGCATTGCGTAAAATCTTCCCGGCTCAAACGTACCGGATTACCGGCAAAATCCCGGAGCTGTACTGTAAACAACCGGGATGAACCGGTATTGGCAAATTCCATCCCGTCCGCACATAAAGAACACAAACGGCCGTCGGAATCAAAGGATAAATCGAACATCTTCCCCCTACACTTTCTAATTCTGTCATGTTTGTAACTAATATACTTGCAAACAGCTGAAGTGTAAAGGAATAAATCAATAAATAAATGTAACGATCCGCTATTTTTGACTTAATTGCTGTTTCCGGAACTGTTCCGGGGTCACTCCGATCTCCCGATGAAAGAGTTTGATCATATAATTCGGGGAACAAAATCCGCATTGACCGGAAATTTCCTGCACCGGAGCATCGGTCATCGTCAGCAGATCACATACTTTCAACAGCCGGACGTGCTGCAGATAAGCCATCGGAGACAGTCCGGTGGCGGTGCGGAACTTTTTGGTATAAGAGGGGATGCTCATGTGCGACATTTGAGCGAGCTGCCGGAGAGTGAATTTTTTCTCCGGGGCATCTTCCATGTGGCTGATGGATTCCAGAATGCCGTAGCTGTCGGTTCCGAGGGTATTTTCCGGCAGAGGAGCGCGGATGGCGGAGATCAGAAACTCCAGAAACAGAGCGATCATCACCGTTTCAAACCCATCCTGTTTCAGACAGGATTCCCGGATCGCCCGATCCAGACACTGGACGGCACGGCTCAACTGCCCGCCGGAAAGATGAAGTTTTTTCATTTCCAGATCAGTGCGGTCGTGAAGCAGGATTTTCCAATTCGGCAGAGAGTGCAGATGGGTGAAGTCATCCAGAATGGCGGCATCGAAATAGATATTGTAAAGCACCATGCTTTTGCTCTGTTCGTATGCATGGGATTCACCGGGAAGCACCGAAAAAAGATCACCCTGCACCAAACCTTCCTGATAAACCGCGCCATCGCGTGAAATGTGGGTGTGCCGGGCGCAGCCGCAGGCGACAAACGCGATTTCGGTAAATTCATGGGAGTGCATCGGAACCTGTGAATTCTGGGCATCTCTGACCATTTTCAACGGAAATCCGGAAGCGATGTTTACCGATGCTGCTGAAAAAAAATCCATATTCCCCCCCCGATATTTTCCGGCGATATTACAGAGTGTTTTGCCTGCCGGAATCAACTGAAGCTGACCGCGTTCATGTGTAATATACACCGTAAAAACCGGATTTCAATAACTTATTCAGCAAAAACTGTCAAAACTGCCCGGCATTACTCCGACAGAGACCGCACTGCCGCCCCCGTCAGGGCAGTACTCTTTTGCCGGGAATATTTGTGCTGAATCTTGAAATAAATACCTATACGGTGTTTTTTATCAGAAATGTTTCCGGTTGTTGAATTAAAGGATGGCTGATGAAAGAAACGGTTTTGAAAAGAATGAGTTTTTCCATCGAAGAAGAACTTTACGATCAACTTGAAGTTTTACAGGCACAAGCCGGTTACGATAACCGTTCTGAATTCATCCGGGATATGATTCGGAAACAGTTGACCCGCAAACAATGTTCCGAATCCGGTAAGGTCATCGGTACGATCAGCGTTTTGTGTAATTTGAAAAATTCCGCTATCGAAGCGAAATTGATGAAAATCGTCGATCAGGCCTGCACGGAAACATTGGGGATCAGCCGGTTCGCATTGAATGAAAATTTTCCAACCGCAATGATAAGTGTTACCGGAACCGGTGTTGAGGTATTTTTCAAAAGCAGTTGCTTTTTCTTTACTATCAAAAGCGATTGCCGTTTGGATACGCCACGGTTTGAATTTGGAAGTGTGCGGAACTTTTCCGGCATTGTGTTTGGCGAGGCGAGCTTGCAAATCTTCTGTAACTCCGGTATAACGATGCGTTTCTGTTGCAACATCAACTAACATGTAAACATAATAGAATTTTGTCATATTGCTGTCCTTCCGATAATGCAACTTGCCTGATTGCCCGGCTTCGGGTTGCTATCGCAACTCTACGCCGTGGCAGGCTTCACTTTGGCTTGCGCCAATTTCCGCTCCGGTCTGCGCCTCTGGCTTGCCCGGGCGTAAAAAAGGCAACCAAATTTCTTTGGTTACCTTTGTGAAGCCTGGTGGAGCAGATGTGGATTATTACGCTCTGAAATTCAGCTCAAAAATGCTGTAAATCCGTCATTTACCCTGAACTTTGGCACGTTATGGCACAACGTCACCAGACTTCCGGCATCGATTTTTTGGGGAATAAATGGGGAAATTCATCGTTTGCGGGGAAAAAACGGGGAAATTTGAATGCCAAGCAGCCAATCTCCAAACGGGAATCAAACCATCATCCCTATTGATTTGGAGACTCTAAAATATAGCAGAAATCTGCCGTTTTTCAAGTCAAATGGGGAAATTCCGGGGAAGAAAATTCCCCAAAAAAATGAATTCTGTAAACGCTCGCATAGAAGCGTGCGTCTATACAAAATTCAAGTTGGATTTGAAAATTGTTGGCTCTGCAAATATTGTCAGCAAACAAACTATCTTATGACAAAAAATATCTCCGACAGCAATTTTTACGCTGAAAATCAAATTTTTGTGAGGTTCGATCGTGCAAAATCAATATCCTCCGGTAATCGCAAAATCTCTTGAAGTTATAAAACGTTTTGAAGAAAAATTCGGATGGTTCAGTATCAGAGTTTACCACTTTCCGCAAATTGACGCTTTCGGAACATTTCTTGAATCGACACAAAGAACAACTTTTTATCGGAGTGATCACCGCAAAAGTGATTTGTGTATTTTGACTACGGCTTTGACCACTTCACTTCCATCTCCGCAGCCGGGAACGTGTCCTTCCTGCGGAAGAAATATCGCAAAATTACCCGGCTCAAGCGGCAAAAAAACGGTTTTTTCCGGATTTACCGCATAAAGCGCACAATCGCCCTGCTCCTGATACGGAGTCAATACTTCCAACTTGTCAACCGGAGCATAACCGATCTTTTCATTACCGGACAGAAGCATCTGCAGATCAGCAAAATTTGAATGGGTCTCAACTTTGCTTTCAGCAACATTTTTTGTCGTATAACGCTGGACGATGACCAACAGTTTGTCTTCGATCAGGACACTTTTTCCTGCAGGAGAATCGGGAGTAAATTCAGGCAATCGCTTCTGCAATACATCTATTGCTTCGGGAGCGACACCGGCATATTCCACAAGATTATTCAATGAATCGTAAATCATAACTTTCTCATAACACAAGGCATACAAATTACCGGCAATTATTTTTCAATTCCTTTTCCCGGATCGGACGCAAGCGTTCTTTATTGGCCTCCACCTCATCGGTTTTATCCAGATTATCATAGATCAATTCCGGCTTGGCACCATTGGCAATACGCTGCTGTTTGAATTCTTCTGCTTCCTCC
>SUWL01000101.1 GCA_015061495.1 Lentisphaerota bacterium | reverse complement strand
AGTAGACCGGATCGGCATGCACCGGGATATTGTCACCGAGGATCAGACGCAGCTGGACACAGCGGCTGAAGTTTTCCATATAGTCAAAAGGAACATCTCCGGCACGGAAAGCCGTTGCCAGTCCGGCATTGACCGGTGTGGCATATCTCTGCCGGAATTCGATCAGAGCATCCGGTTTGATTTCCCGCACTTTTCCGATCAGAGTTTCCAGATAACGTTTGACATTGCGGCAGAGAGGATGGTCGACTTCGGGATGAATGATGTCGATGAAATCGATTTTCAAGCCATCCAGTTCCATGGATTTGAAAATATCAAAAATGGCATTCATGGTGATTTCATTGGCAGCTTCATCCGCCGGGTCATAGGTGCGCTGTCCGCCGTCATATCCGGTTCGGAAAATGGAAACTTTGTCATTGAGCGCGCTGCGTTTGCCCACGAAAAAGGGTGAAACCCAGAACATATAGTTAAGTCCGAGATGCTGGGCATGTTCGACAACTTTTTTTAATTCCGGCAATTTGTTTTTGGAATACTCCCAGTCACCGATATCCCGGTACCATTCCGGCAAGGTTTTCGGAGTGACCCGTTTGGCTTCATCGAAGCACCAGCCGTCATCGACGATAAAGGTGCCGAATCCGAGTCCGGCGGCCTCTTCGGCGTTGCGTTTGAGATAAGTTTCCGTAAGCGCGGCATGGACGGCGTACCAGGTGCAGTAGACGGGATCCCATGCGGCGGCGGGAAACGCCGGGAGTTCCGGCATGATTTTGCGGCGGTAGTCATCAAGTACGCCGGTCATGGGACGTTTTGATTCATCAAAGAATATCTCAAAAGGAGCGGTTTCCGGATCGATAACGATTCGGAAAGTCACTTCATAGCAGCATGCTTCCTGATTGAGTTTGCAGGAAAATTGCGAATCATCGATACCGTTGGTCAAGCCGATGGCATAACTTGCAGAAAAATTCTGATCCAGAAAAATGACCAGCGGCATGGAAAGATTCGCACCGCATTGACCGTCAAGGAACCACGGAAGCCGCATATTGGGGATGGTCAGATCTCCGGCGTGCCAGACGGCAGTGACACCGGTGATCGGGATTTGAGCAGTGACAGAGAGTTTTCCCTCACTTGCCGCCAGAATTTCCGGAGTGATCCGGTTCGCTGAAACAGGGAGGGTTTTACCGACGGAATTGGCTACCTGAATGTTGACAGACATGTGGTTTGCTCCTTGTATTTATTCAGTATGTTACAGATCTGATCATAATATAGCACAAGGAAGTGATCTTTCCATAATCAAACTGATTGCTTTTTTAATCAAAATGATTATATTTGCTTGTTTTTTTTCAACCTTAATACGATGCTTGGAATTGTAAAAAAGCATTTACAGAAGTTTTTTCAACTGCGGCAGAAGAGATTTTCAACGATGATTCCGGTAACGGTGCGGCGGTTTACCGGTCAACTGCCGGAATTTCCGGGAAAAATATTCCGGAGTGGCAAAACCGCACATATCGCTGATTTCTGCCGCGGTAAAATTGCTGTTGTTCAGCAGTTCCAGAGCTTCCTGCATCCGTATATGCTGCAGATAGTAACTGGGCATGATCCCCAGCTGCTGTTTGACAACTCTGGTCAAGGTGGTGCGGTGGCACTTCAATTTTGCTGCGATTGCCGTCAAATTCAGTGAACGGTCACAGAATTCCTCCTGTACGATCTGCCGGAACAAACTGACCAGCCGGGATTCTGCAGTCGTTCTTTCCGTAAGGGTATTACGCTTCATTTCGTTCAGCACTTCAAACACCAGAGCACCGCCTTTGAAAAGGGTCTGCAGGTTTACATCCGACAGAGCCGTGTTGATTTGCCGGAAAAGATCTTCCGGAGGAGTTCCGCTGTTGTTGGCAGATAATGTTAATTTGAATGAACGCAGGATCTCTACTGCCATGAGTCCGTCAAAACAGAGCCAATAATATTCAAAGTGCGAGTTTTCTGTTTGGATAAAGTGTGCATCAAAAGGGTAGTAATAGATGAATTTATCAGCTTGCATGTGGTGCAGTGTATCATTGATCCAGATTTTTGCACTGCCGGATTTGCACCAGAATATGCCGCAGTGACTCCGGAATTTTCCGTCATTGACTTCGCTCCAATTTTTTGGAGCGTAATAATATCCTGCTGATTTCAGCGAAACCGGCAGCGGCGGCAGCTGTTCCATCGGTATGGAACGGTAGCGTGGGAAAATCATAAAAATCCTCAAAAAACAGTTTTTTTTCCTTCATTAACTATAAAATACATCAAAAAGACAAGTTTTGCAACTTGTATGCAATTGGCACAGACATATTTTTTGTGTATATTTACAATAGAGCAGGTTGATCGCAAGAATTCTTTGAATGACTTTTGCCATCACCGCATTTGAATTAAGCATTTTCAGTATAAAAAAGTTGAATTTCAGTCAACGCAAGGAGTCATTAATGAAAAAGCACAATAGTTTTCCTCTCTCCAAGAGCGCATTTACTTTAATAGAACTGCTGGTAAGTAAAACTTGGCAAATATGTGTTTCGCTGTTGTATTATTTCCGAAAAAGTATTCCGCTTTTTTTGAAAGAGATAGAAGGCGCGGGGGAAAGGGAAAACTTTTTTCCCGCCCGCGCGGCGGGTTGCGGAAAAACTCGCCCTTCCGTCTTCGTTTCACTACGCCGTGACGAGTCGCTTCGCTGGGGCTCGGACAATGATATATCCCAAAGAGTACCGCTTTTTTTGAAAGAGAAAGGGGGCGCGGGGGAAAGGGAAAACTTTTTTTCTCGTGAAAAAAAGTTTTCCTTGTCCCCCGCACACTCCCATTTCACTTTAATAGAATTGCTGGTAGTAATTGCGATCATCGCGATATTGGCGGCGATTTTGCTGCCGGCGTTGAATGCAGCCCGGGATCGCGGCCGCAGTGCCGCGTGTATCAGCAATCTCAAGCAGCTGGGTACTTCGCTTAATTTGTATTTGCAAGCCAATGATGACGTTATTCCGGCGACTGACCCGGATCAGACCGGCACCATCGGCGCAACTTATGTCAATGTCCCCATGCGCCTTGCCCCCTACAACGGCTGGGATTATGACGGAACCAGTGAAACATTCTGGGCCTGCCCATCCGGAGTGATGCCGACTCTGCACGACGGTTATCTCGCCAGAGTTCAGGGCTACGGACTGCCGGATGCAATCGCTTACGGCAACGCCGATATGATGATGCACAAATTGAAAGTCAGCAAAGAACCGATGCTTTCCAAATTCGCTTTTCTGATCGACTACAACAGTCGCAGTGCAGACAACTTCGGTGCAGCCAACTCTCAGGCGATCTGCTACGACAAAACCGAAAAGAAAAATGCCTGCCGTGCCCGCGTCATGACTTCCAAAGTCAGCAATGTCTCCTACCGTCACAGCAACCGTACCAATCTGCTGGAAGTAAGCGGCTCGGTCATTACCAGTGATAAGGGTACTGCTTTCATCGGCACCGATCCCGATCCGCGCCCGATGGATGCGATCTATGCGATCTACTCCATCAACGCAAAACGCTACTACCTTAAAAACGGACAAACCTTTTACTATTGATCTTTTCAGGAAGTTTTGTGATGAAACATTTTCTCTTACTCTTTCTAGCGGCACTCTGCTGTCATTGCATTCAAGCCAGACCGGTTTTACAGCCGGAAGTTAAAGAATACCACCCCATTCAAGGAGCTTTTTCCATTGCCGGTATGCCGGTATTTTATCAGGATCAGCGGCAGTGTGAAATCGGTGCCGGAGAAATTCCCGGAACCGGTAAAAAGATCAAGGGCTTTTCCGACACCTCCTTAAAAGGTATCTATATCGCCGTTGCCTCTTCTCCGGAAGGAAAAATGCTGATCAAAGAGTTCTCGCTTGATGTACCCGCCAAAAAACAGGGATATACCATCAAAGCTGCCGGCAGCAAAGTCGCCATTGTCGGATTTGATAACATCGGAACTCTTTACGGAGCAGTGACATTCCGCCAGATGGCGACTGATCAAACCGTGGAATCAGCCATCGTCCGGGATTATCCGGATCTGCTTTTCCGCGGAGCGATGTCCTACAGCCGGGGCATGGCCAGATGGAACTACGGCGAACGCGATCTTGCCGGATTCAAAGCGGCGGTCGATGAATTGCTCCGTCACAAAATCAATATCATTTCCGACTTCAAACGCTCCAGCCAGATCCTTTCCGATGCCGAAATCAAACAAATTTCCGAAATCTGCCGCTACGCCGAAGAACGCGGTTTCTGGATCTGTATGTGGCCTAGCACCCAGCTCTACAATCAGGCCGACAAACCCGCCGGAACCACCTTGAAAAACTGGCATTGCGTTGCCGACGGCAGACCTTCGCGCAGGGTGGAAAGTTACTACTGCTGGTCCGATGATGCCGCAACCGCAACCCAGGCGGAAAAAACCGCCGCCTATCTGAAAAAATTCGGAGTTTCCAAACTTCTGCTGATCATCCACCCGGTCGACGGCGGTTCGGAAAAAGATCCCGAACACTGGAGCAGACGCTGTAAAAAGTGCCGCCGCAAATATAAAGATCCGGAAAGATGGAAAGCCGGGATCGTGCAATTCAACATCCAGAACGACACTTTCCGCAAACACTTCCCCGAAGCGGTGATCGGTTCCTGCATCTACCCCTATCACGCTGATATGCTGGCTGTCCCCGAATCCAGACGCGATGCCGTTTTCAAACAGAATGTTACGGAATACTGGAAAAATATCAGTGACGGCATTGCCGATAAAAACTTCTTTTTCAACATCTGGATGCCCGGACGTTCCATCATGAAAGAGTACCGGGAAATCATCGGAAAAGAACGCAAACTCAACTACACCGACCACTACTGCCTTACCGCCGGAATTTTTGCCACCTACCACCGTTACGCCGGAAGTTTGTACGACGAAAATATCGATAACATCTTCCTTTCCGTGGCTCAGGATACATTCGGGCAATGGGAATCGATCTTCCTTGCCGGAGAACACGCCTGGGACAGAAACGCACCCGGCAGTGAGATCTACATCGGCGGAGCTTTTTACGACGGTTTGAAAGATCACACCGGCCCGGCAGTCATTATGGAAAAGACTCTGCCGCGCATCTGTTATACTTTCTGGGGCAAAGAGCTTGCACCTTACATGACCCGGGTCATGGCCAGCGGCATCATGCCCCGGTATATTGAAAATCCCGCCTCTGCCGTCGCTTATTGGAACAAAGTCCGGCGGGACCCCATGTATGACCCCAATGTGAAAAAGGATACGCTGGTGCAAGGTTCACTGCCCCCGGTGGAGGATTCTCCGGAACTTATGTACCGTCAGGTAACAGCCGGACAGCTGGTTTGCGAACAACTGGCACTTGCCCGGAAACATCTGGATAAATTGACCCCCTATCAACGTAAATATTTCATAAATTTCGCCCGGCTTGCTCCATTCTGGCTCGCCGCGGCCCGTACTCAATACAACATCCGCATCGCCGGGGAATTGATCGCCGCCGGTAAAAATGAAGCGGCACTGAAAATTCTGGAAAATGCCCAGCGCGAACTTGATGCCGACTTTGACCGGGCTGAAAAAAATCTGGAATCCCTCCGCCATGAAAAAGGCACTTCCAGCCGTTTGGGATGGTCTCTTGACCGCAAAGTCATGCAGAAACAACTGGATGATGCCAAAGCCTCGGCACGGGTTCTGCTGCAGCCCCGCCGGATCGGCAGATTTATCAAAGTCGGCATTACCCGGGGAGATTCAGCAGAGGGGATCAAAAAGTTTCTGGATAACTTCGCCAATGTCCGCACCACCGTGATCGACAATATCTCTCTGGTGGAACTGGACAAGTATGATTGCGTGATCATCACCGCAGGAAACTACAAAAAAGCAGAATTTTTCCAGAACATCCCCGCCTATGTTCGTAAAGGCGGCGGCGGAGTTATTTTAGAAGGCACGGTGTGCGGGCATGAACGCTTTGATACCAAAACACCGTTCCCGGAGATCGTGAAAACTTCTCCGGCAAGAGTGGATAATTTCCGGCGGGAGTTGAAAAAGATCGACGGTACGCTTGTAAAAAGCATGTACGTGGATTATTTTGAATTAGTACCGGGTAAAGCCGGTGAAGTGACCGTTACTGCACCTGACGGCAAACCGGTGGTCGTCCGCGGCCGTGCCGGAGCCGGTAAAGTCGTATTTTGCGGCACGGTGAATTTAGAGGGTGTCAACAACACCTTTGTCACTGCCAAAACGGAACTTTTCGGCATCAATGCCCAAATCGTACAGGAAGCCATTGAATACTTTACCAATGTCAGATTGAGGAAGAAAACAAAATGAAAAAACCACTGCTTTTCAGTTCAATATTTTGCGTGTTCGCAGTTTTTGCCAATCCGCAAACCATTTGGGAAGGCGAGAAGATCATCGATAAAGAGGTCATTGTCGCCAAACAGGATCTGCTGATCAAACCGGGAAGTAAAATAACTTTTAAAGGCAAAGGCATCCTGATCGTGCAGCAGGGCAATTTTACTGCGGATGGTGCGGAATTTGCCGCAGAAAACCCCGTAGAAAATCAGTTCCGCATCCGTTTCAGCAACGGCAGGATCGAGGTGAAAAACTGTCAATTCAACAATATGGCCGCAAAAAATCCCGCCCGTTTCCTCCACGGTTTCATCCGCATCCAGTACGCAAAAGGAGTTATCAGCGGCAATACTTTTACCAAATCTTCCGGTATCGCACTGCTCAATTCCAATGCTCTGCCGGTGGAAAACAACCAATTCACCGACGGGACGGACGGCATTTGCCTTTTTAACAGCGGTGAACACCGGGTCGTCAACAACAGTTTTTTCAATATGAGCGGATCCTGCATCCAGCTCAACGGTTCGGCATCAAGTCAGATCGCCAACAACCGCTTTGAGAATTGTGCACTTGCCGTTTTGTTGTACAACAAGACCCGGAATACTCAAGTTACCGGCAACTCCGTTTTCGGCGGTAAAACCGGTTTCAAACTCTGGCACTCCGGCAACGGCAATCTCTTTTCCGCCAACCTCTTTGAAAATATTCAGGGGGCAGCCTTTGAAGCCGGCGGAAGAAACTTCAGCGGTTCGACCATTTACGCCAATAACTGCATTTACAACTGCCGTTACGCTTTTATCATTCCCAAAACCGCTCCGGATGCCGCCGTGATCATCCGGGACAACGCCGTTTGCAAAGCCCGGGTCGGAATCAGCGGAAATACCGGAAAAATCATTGCCGAAAACAATCTGCTGTGGAAGGTCAAACACCCGTCATCAGTCAAGCCGGATTGCCAACTGGAGATGAAAAATACCATAAATGCCGATCCGTTATTCAAAGATGCCGCCAACGGCGACTACCGTCCGGCGGATAATTCTCCGCTGCTCAAAAGCGGAAGCAGCGGCGGGAACATCGGACTTTTTCAATGAGCAGGATGACAAAATGAGTGTGCCGCTGACTTTAAGCACCTGTGTTTTTGCTTCGCCGCCGGATGATTACGATGCGTGGATGAAAAATCTGGCGCTCCTGACGGACA
>SUWL01000100.1 GCA_015061495.1 Lentisphaerota bacterium | reverse complement strand
ACCCAAAGAGTACTGCGGTTTGTGAAAGAGAAAGGGGGCGCGGGGGAAAGGGAAAACTTTTTTTCTCGTGAAAAAAAGTTTTCCTTGTCCCCCGCACACTCCCATTTCACTTTAATAGAATTGCTGGTCGTTATTGCGATCATAGCGATATTGGCGGCGATATTGCTGCCGGCACTCAATTCCGCCAGAGAGAGAGGCAGGTCCGCAAGTTGCACCAACAACTTGAAAAATATCCTTACGGCAACATTCATGTACGCTGATGCCAATGAAGGACGGGTATACAGCGGTAAAAGTCATACAGAACAGACGCTGGCTTACAATCTGGTGATGTCCCATTTTTTGGGCGGTGACAAGGCCTCTCCCGACCGGATATTATTTTGTCCGTCAGTCAAGCCCAACAGCTACAGCTTGATCTACACCTACGGTTTTATTTGCAAGGAGTCTGAAGTTTACAGCAAACCGATCATTTTGAGCAAAGTCCGGACTCCCGGCAATCAGACTTTGGCAGCAGATGCGGCGACCAACAAGCACAATTCCGGCAATCCAAAAACGCCGCACCGTTTTTTGAAACGATCCATCGGTTCAAATACTGACCGTTCGGTTCCGTTTTTTATTCATAACGGCATCTGCAATATGGGATTTTACGATGGCCATGTTACAGGTATCCAGCCCGGAGATCTGTCGGGAAGCATCTACCATAACAATGCTATGCTCAATGCCAATGCGGAAGAAAAATTCACACAATATCTGGATCGTAATTTCAATTTGGGAATAGTGGAATGATTTGCAATATGTGTCGAATCAGGTTGATAATGCATTTTACGTTTTTTTGAAAATTTTGATTTCGCTGAAATGGAGGCGGCTAATGCAGGCAAGTAAGATATTCCGTCGGGCGGCAGTGATGCTGATTTCCGGCAGTGTGGCGGCGCAGATCACCAACCCCGGATTTGAATCCGGCAGTCAGGGGTGGAAACTGGGGCAAAACTGCGTCGTTGAAAAAAATTCCGGCAGAAATGCCACCGGCGCCCTCTATGTCAAACAGACGGATAAAAGCCAGCGCAACTGCTGGGCAAGTCAGACTTTTGCTCTTGAACCGGGACGCGCTTACCGGATAAGCTGCTATACCAAAGCGCAGATCACGGCCACCGGTGCGTACAAAATGGGAGCAAGTTTTACATTGAATTTCCGCAAAGGCGGCAAAGTTTTAAGCCGGATATATCAGGGCGGCCTCTGGAAAAGCAACGCTTCATGGACCCGGATCTCCCGGGAATTTACCATGCCGGCGGATGCTGACCGCTGTACGCTCCAGATCGGGCTTTATCCCGGATTTCTGGGGGAAGCGTACTTCGACGATGTGCATGTCGAGCCGCTTGACCGCTATTTTGTACATATCACTGCTCCGGGCAACCGGATGCTGTTTGTGGATGAACCGGTATTGCATATTTCAGCGCTCCGCACCGGCGGAGAATTGCCCGGGGGAACTTTTGCCAAAGTCACTCTCAAAGGCGGCAGTTTCAATGCCGAAGCCCAAACCGGGTTGAAAAATAATCAGGGGACGGTAAAATTCAAATCTCCGATCCCCGGGCTGGTCCGGGCTCATCTGCAATTATTTTCGCCGGATGGTAAAAAAGTACTGGCAGAGGATGAATTTCAGCTCAATATCTGTGAAAAACCGCAAAAAGGTTCCTATATCGATACCCATCGGCGGCTGATCGTTGACGGCAAGCCTTTCATGCCGGTCGGCTTCTATGTGGGGTATGTTTCCAAGGAGGAACTCAAACTGATTTCGGACGGCGGATTCAACTGCGTTATTCCCTACTCCAGTATGAGCTGGCGTTTCGGTTACGGTCAGCGCAACAATCCGGCGGCTAAAGAGAAGACGCTGGAGGTGTTTGACTTCTGCCATGAGAATAATATCAAAGTTATTTTCAGCATGGCCAATGTCTATGAAAAAGTCAACTATGCGATCAATAAATGGTACGGGGTCGAGGGGGCGGATAAGGTGATGGAAGCCGCCGTGAACACCTTTAAAGATCATCCGGCTCTGCTGGGCTGGTATATCGGAGATGAATTTCCGGTTGCCCGCAGCAAAGAACTTGCCCGGCGGCGCAACCGTCTCAATGAGGTCGATCCACACCATGTGAGTTTTGCGGTTTCCATGTATTTCAATGAGTTGTACTACTTTGCCGGAGCCAGTGACGTCGGCGGTGTAGATCCCTATCCGATCGCCGCCGGATGCCGGGATATGTACGCAGTACAGAATGCCGCATCCCAGTCAGCCCGGCTCAATATGCCTTTCTGGGGAGTGCCGCAGATATTCAATCAGGCGTATTATTCTTACAACAAGAGCATGGATAAAGAAACGTTATGGAACAAATATCACCGTGACCCCAGCGAAGAGGAGATCCGTTCCATGTGTTTCCGGATGGCGCAGTACGGCTGCCGGGGATTTATTTTCTACTACTGGGTCTGTTTGCGTGACCCGCAGAAAAAGAGTCCGGACCCCAACTACTTTGAAACGCATTTCCCCAAGATGAAAAAGATTTCCGCCGTACTCAATGAACTTGCCCCCTATCTGATGTCGGTCAAAGAGATCCGGAATATCCCGGTCAACGTGCAAAGGGGACAGATTATGGCAACGGAACACACCGGTGACAACGGTAAAAGCTGTATTCTGATCACAGCCCAGGGACCGGGAGCATCCCGGGGAAGTTTCAAGGCGGATAAAAAGTACCGTTCCCGTTTCGGAAAAACGGTTTACCGTGACGGCAAATATATTTTTACCGGCAAAGATATCAGTTCTGATTTGCTGATGGAAGAATAACAGTTGATAAAGGAAGACAAAAATGAAAAGGTTTAACTTTACATTGATTGAGCTTCTGGTCGTGATCGCCATTATTGCCATTCTGGCAGCGATACTGCTTCCGGCACTCAACTCCGCAAGAGAACGCGGCAGAAGCGCGTCCTGCACCTCCAATCTCAAAGATATCGCCACCTCAACGATGATGTATGCCGACAGCTGCATGGGCAAACTTTATACCGTGGCGGCAAGTTCCGCTTCCGGCGGTTACTTGAGCTACAATCTGCTCGCCAGCAAAATCGTAGCCGGAAGTGAAACTGATGTGCCGGAAATTTTCTTCTGCCCATCCACCCAGCGTAATGCCAAATCTCTGCTCTACACCTACGGATTCATCCATGTCCCCAACCTGCCCGCCGCCGGATGGAACACCCCCATCAATATGGGCAAACTGGATAACCCCACTGCCCAGTTCCTCGCCGGTGACATCTTTACCACCATCCACAATCAGGGCAACGGCAAAACCAGTATCGCCAAAATTTCGGAAACAGAAGCCGCCGGCAGCGGTGTGCCTTACATGATCCATAACCACAGCTGCAATATCGCCTTTTTCGACGGTCACGTTGCCAATATCCAAGCCGGTGATCTGGGTACCGGCAAGGTCTACTCCAATGACAAGATCTATGTCTGGGCAAAACAGAAGTTCAAAGAGTACATCGACCGCAACAATGTAAAACAGCCGGTGATCTGAAAAAATGGACTTCTTCTGCACCTTGATGGATCACGCCGTGCTTCAGCGCACCGCGCAGAATGTTTCCGACCATCCGTTTTCCGGGAAAACTTCCTTAACCGGCGAACTCCGCCTGACTGTCCGGCAAGGTAAAAACATCCTGCCGGATTTCCGCCGGCTGCCGGTCGGCAAAGCCGCAAAAGGAAAGTTCCGGGGAGTGATCAAAGGGATCCCCGCCGGAGGCCCCTATACGCTGGAATTCCGAATCGGCAGCAAAAAAGTGCTTTTCCGCAATATCATGGTCGGCGACCTGTGGCTGCTTGCCGGTCAAAGCAACATGGCAGACAGCGGATGTCTGCCATCTCTGGCAGGAACTTCGGAAATGGTGCGCGGTTTTTACATGGACAACCATTGGGATATTGCCCGTGATCCGCTTCACGATGTCCGTCATGCTGCAGCCCCCGTCCACGGCGGAAACCCTGCCAATCCGGTGGAAAAACGCTTGCGCGGAGCCGGTCCCGGAGTGCCTTTCGGGATCGAAATGTACCGGAAAACCGGCATCCCGCAGGGATTGATCGCCTGCGCTCACGGCGGAACTTCTCTGGCTCAATGGGATCCCGAACTGAAAGTTCAGGGCAATAACTCCCTGTATGGCGCACTCTGCGAAAGAGTGCGTATGCTGGGCGGCAGAGTCGCCGGAATCCTCTGGTATCAGGGCGAAGATGATATCGTTTCAGATGAAAAAGCGGTCAATTATGCCGGTTCCACCGCCAAACTGTTCGCCGCTTTGCGCCGGGATTGCCGCAACCGGCAGCTGCCGATCGTTTTCGCCCAGTTGGGAACATTCATCGCACTTGAATCAGAACGCCCCTTTTCCCGTCGGCTGCTCACGGTACGCGATGCCCAATACCGTATGGGACAGCATATGCCTCATACGGCATGTGTTCCGGTGATCGATCTGGAAGTCTGTGATACCGTCCACCTGTCCACCCGGTCGGTGGTGACTCTCGGCAAACGGATGGCTGATGCGATGGAATATCTGACTTGCGGCGGCATTCCGCAGATCGCGTTGAAAAGTGTCCGGTGCCGTTCCGATCACAGCGTGGCGCAAATCAAAATAGAATTCAAAAATGTGCAGGGCAAACTCCGTTCTTCCGGTATTCCCGGCGGATTTTCGCTGGTGGATATGGCGGGGAACTTCGTTGCTCAAGCGGTAAGTACAGTTCTGCAAGGCTCTTCGGTGACGGTGCAAACCCGGATGCCTTACTGCAAATTTCAGGAAAATTACCGCATCGCCTACGGCGGAGAACACCATCCACACGCCAATATCACCGATGAAGCGGGCCGTTCTCTGCCCTGTTTTGTTCAGGAACTGCCGCCAAGCCGGATACCTTCCACAGATATGCTCGATTGCGCGCTGGTAAGCGAAGCGGTATACGGTGATGATTTGCTGGCGGCTCTGAAACTGCCGGAAAATCTCTCTGATCTGAACTTCTCAAAGGCAAAATTCAGCAATTTCTACCTTCCATGCCCCCGGGAAAGTTCCCCGAACAACGCTCTGCCGAAAATCTACTGTTACAAATTCCGCATGGAAACCGGTGAAAAGATGAAACTGCGGCTGCTTTTCGGTGCCGATGCCCCGTTTGCCCTCTATTACCGGCAGACCCTGATCATGCGGCACTACACCGCCAATCCGGTGCAGATGGATGAATTTTCTTTGCCGCTGACTCTGGAAGCAGGTATCCACGACTTCGTCTGCGTCTTTTCTTCAAATTCCGGCAACGGCTGGGGCATCTGCTGCCGGGTGGAGCGTACCGACGGAAAAACTCTGCCGCGCTTCACGGTGCCGGAGTGACCGAAATGCGGAATTCCGAAGGCGTGCAGCCGTAATATTTCCGGAAGGCATTGGCGAAATAGTGGGCATCGGAAAAACCGCACATCGCGGCGACTTCTTTGACCGGATAGCGATTTTCCCGCAGAAATTTTGCCGCCATTTCCAGACGGTATTTCTGCAAATACTCTTTGGGGCGGCATCCGGCGGCGGCAGCAAAGATCTTCTGCAGATAATTGGGTGAATACCCCGCCATTTCCGCCAGATAAGCGATGGTCAGATCCTGCCGGTAATAGTGCTGTTCCAGATAGCGGATCAGTGAAGCGGCATCTGCTCTGCCGCGCAGATTGCCGGAGACATCTTCCGACTTCAGAAGCATCAGTGCCAGAAGCAGCCGCAATTCGGTACAATCCCTGCCATGTTTTTATATATTCCTCACGGTCCGAGCAACCGTCTTTGATGAAGCCGAATAATATACTCTGTAAATATCGGCGTGGTATTGCAAATGGCTGCGTGGATAAATGTAAATTAATTAATTCCGTTGATATTTTTTTGGTTTCTCTGGATAAAATCGGCAAGCAGGTTCGTTTATAAAATTCATTTTCAGTGATAGGAGATTCCCATATCCGCTCTAATGGAGCAAAAACTTTATTGGGAGCACTCCATGAATCAGCTCCCAGCCTAACAGACCATACACATGGCAGGTTAGCCACATCAATAAGTTTTTTTATTAATTATGTATTAAATTTTATTCCAAATCATAGCATCTTTTTCTTCAGGAAAAGTGAGAGGTTCTGGGCGGTGGTGGTACAGCCATAGTTTTTTAATTCTTCGGCGATTGCCCGGAGTGGCATACCTTGGGCGTGCCACAGTTTGATTTGTTCTGCGTAAGGAGCAAGTTTACTGCGGCCCGGACCATTCTGATAACTTTTGCGGGAACGTTTTGGAACAGTCAGATGTTCTGCAAAAATCTGGGCGGGACTGGCGTACCACAATTTAGTCTCCTCCCGTTCCAAAAGCCGGTACGCTCTTGAAGTGTAAAAAGTCAACAACGCCTGTTTAACTGCCATGTTGCGGTTCGACCGCAGCATGGTGGTAATTTTTGCCGCTTTGGGTGGGATGAGGTTGTAAAGATTTTTCTGCGTTACTTGCATAATACCTCCTCCGTTGTCGCATATTCCAAAAACAACAACGATTTGGCTGTATGGAACAATATCTGGTCTGCCAATACATAAGCTTTTAATTTTTTGATAACCGTTTCCCGGTCTGCCAAACCATCTTCCAATATATTCAAGCAGACGTACACCCGGTCATTGGCAACCGGTCCCCTGACAATATCAAATTCGTGGTAAAAGTCAACATCTTTGCGGTTCGCCAGAACAAAATCCAACCACTCTTCATCGGCAGTTTCAAAAGTTTTTATACGCAGTTCAGGATGTTCAAAAAGATTATCCGGCACCTCAAATGCAGTTACGATACCGGCAGCGAGATCTTCCTGTTTTGCCCGGATTTGAGCCCAGCGGCGGGCTTGTTCCAAACTGCTGGTGGTATAAAATCCACGTCCGAAGTCTCCCACTCTTGAGGAGGTAATGATTTTCGGGTTTTTCACTTCTATATGGCTGCCGTGATATAACTTCATTTATTCACCCGTTTACTTAAAAATCTTTCAATTTCAGAAAGAAGCTGTTCTTTACCAAGAGTATGCAGCAAGTCGTAGTTTTCCAGCAGAAAATCAAGAGTGCCGGTTTCTTCAAAATATTCAGCAACTTTCGCTCCGGAAACTCCGAGCTTGGTTTTATACGCTTCGATTCCAAACGAAAGAAATTCTGCTTTCATTTCATCATTATTCATTTTGCACCTCTCTTTCCGAAACCTAATATAACTTGTTTTCTTGATTTGTCAAGTGGAAAATCAACTCTTGTCAATTTTAATAGAATTTTTCATTTGACATTTTCAATCTGCAATAAACAAGTAAAAATCATTCGGTTCGCTCTTTTGATTTCTCCATGCTGCTTTGCCGTAATAATAGAGTTGATCTATTACACTCTCTTTTGCTGGTTCACCAAGGGTACGGTTTCAAAAATATTCAGCGAAGAAGATGAGAACGGAAATCCGGCATACAAAGAATTGCACATCATGTGGGAAGTTCTTGGATCAAAAGAGCAGATACTCAAATACGGCATGAAGCATCTGCAAAATAAACAAAAAGGCAGATAACAACAGAGAGCGGCAGGAGAAATCTTGCCGTCTTTTTTGTTTCGCGGGTTGTATCTGACTGCAAGAATGGTATATTATAAGTGTGAGGTGTTTTATGAATGAAAAAATTACCATCCGCCGCTTTGCAGAAACTGATGCTGAAACGGTGCAGAATATTATTCATCGGGGCTTGCGGGAAATCAATGGCAAAGATTATCCGGCAGAATTGATGGAGGAGTATTGTAATTACTTTACCCTT
>SUWL01000010.1 GCA_015061495.1 Lentisphaerota bacterium | reverse complement strand
TGGCGGCGTAGGATGCACCGGTAAGATCACCGGCAACTGCAGTGATGCCGGTACCGTCAATGGTCATCTGCCATGCACCTTCGGTCATCGGAGCGTATCGGAAGTTTACAGCGGCATTCCCGGCGGTCCGGGAAACCGTCATTCTCAGGACAGAAAATACCTTTTTCAATTCCGTGGCAACCGCGGCAAGTTCATCTGCCACGGCAAAGGTGGTGATGCTGCTTACCGGCAGTTTCCCATTGAGATATTCCGCCTGTGCCGGAGCCGGAATCAAAAATGATGCGGTGTGTTCGGACATGTTTTCCCTTGAAAAGACCATAAATTTGCAAACCGATGTGGTAATATACAGTGTACCGCATCGGTTTGCAAGTAAAACAATATAAAAAATTACATTTTCTGCAAAATTCCGGTAATGTTCCGAATTTTGTAAAATCTGCACTCAAGAGTCGTTGGCTGCGATAATCACAAATACAAGAATATATCACCTATATTATGATCCGGCAACCTGCGATAACGGTCAGAACCGCCGCCGGTATGAGTGCAGCACAAAAAATGGGACAATTTTATATTTCCAAATCCGCAATCACCGCATAGTGATCGCTGACGGAACAGTCGCTGCCGACAAAAAAGCGGTCGCATTTCCATTGTGCTTTCGGAGCAGCGGAAATATAGTCGATCTGTACCCAGCCGTATTTGGATGATTCAGCAGTAGGCAAATCACTTCTGCCGTCGTTAAAAACATCAAATTCCCGGCGGAGAGCATCAATGGAGTTGTCCTGCGGCTGGGAGTTGAGGTCTCCGGCGAGTACGACCGGAGAGAGCTGGTGTTTTTTGAGATAGGCAAAGACCGTTTCCAACTGATCGACACGGCTGTTGGTATCATTGGGGAATTCACCCTGATAGGACAGGTGGGTACTGACCATGTAAAACGGAGTCGGAGCATCGATCCGGGTGACCAGTGCCACCCGCGGCTCAATGCCTTCGGGAACCGGGAGCATGATTTTTTCAACCGGTTCTACCGGATATTTGGAAAGAACCGCTACGCCGTAAGTACCGTCGCATTCCGGAAACATGTCACAGAAATCCAAGGCCTTTCCGAAACAGTAATTCATTCCGAGATGTTTTGCGACCAATTCCGGATAATTGATTTTTTCTCCGAACGGATGGTTGATGGCGACCTCTTGCAAGGCGACCACATCCGGGTTGTAACAGGCGATATGTTCCGCCTGCGGCAGATAATTGTGAACTTTTCTGCCTTTGGCGAATCCGGATTGAGTATTATAACTCATCACACGCAGTTTCATAAAATTCAAAGCTCCTCTGGTTCATAATATGGACGGATGCAGATGTAATTGAGCATCAGCATACTGCCGTCCTTTGCTTCCTTGTTGTCAAAGGTCAGTTTGATTTCATCATTTTCGGCGGTGAAAATGATCTTGTGGATATTTACATAGGCGTGATTACCCTTGGTCGCACTGCCCTGATAGTGGGTTTTATTCAGGATTTTTGCACCATCGAGAGTTACTTTCAGCGGCAGAGCGCCGACTCTCTGGCGGTTGCAGATCACATCATCGAAATCTCCGACGTAGAAGTACATGAGATATTTTTTGCCTTTTTCGAATCCTTTTGCAACCTGACTCAATTCGGCATGAGTACCTTTTTCTTTGGTAAAGAGGGCAAAATCGTCACCGGCACCTTTGGAGCCGTGCAGCTTGATGGAGTTTTTACCGTATCCGGCATAGACTTCCTTTACGATATTTCCGGAGACTTGCCAACCATTCAAGCCGTCAGTAAACGCGGCATTTTTTACGAAACCTGGTTTGAGGGAAAATCCGTACTCCCGGGAGAGCAGATTCTTTTTTCCTTCAAACGCATAGTGCCGCATGACCCGGAAGCTCCAGCGGGCGATCTCTTCGTCTGCGGCATAAGTCCCCCAGAAGCCGACCTTGCCGACTCCGTTGAATGCCGGATCGTTGGCGACTGCATGCATTTTCATATCGATGATGACTTTGTAATCGATGTCCGGATAGTGGGCAAGGGAAATATTCGGCGGGCAGGAGAAGTTACCCCAGCAGACACCGGCTTTTGAAAATAATCCCGGTGCGCAATCACGGAACATATTCCACTCCTGGGCGGCATTGCTCAACATTGCTTTGACATCATCCATATTTTCTTCACCACGGGGATAAAGTTCAAAAGCAAGCCATGCTTTGCCGCGGGTGGCATTGGCGGCGGCAGAAATCGAATTCATCAGCGCATCGGTCACCGGACCGGTCTGATAAGTTACCATCATACGGTCATACGGGTTGGTGAATTTTTTGAGTGCATAAGCGTAGGGATCGAGCATGACCGGATAGAAACATTCGGATTCATCCAGCGTACTGCCGTGGCTGTAGGGATTGCGGAATGCTTTGCTTTTTTGCATGCGCTGCAGGTTATCTTCAGCGATGTTGGGATTTGACCAATTCTGGATGCCGTAGTTTTCCAGATATTTTCTGCCCAGCTGGTTGAGTTCTGCAAACTGCTGCGGGGTTAATCCGGCGACATTGATAGTAGTTAATCCGGGGAAAAGATATTTTTTTGCGAACTCCCAGTTGTAGATACCGTTTCCGGGCATGCGCGGAGTCATCAAGGCAAAGGTCATGACATCGGGAATGAGCCGGATCTGCAGATTACCGCTGTTTCCGGTGACTTTAACTTCAAAAACACCGGGATCGAGGTCGCGGATGATTTCGCTTTGCGGAGCTTTTTCATCGAATATTTTTTTGCCGTTGAGCGATACCGAAAAGGGTTTCCTGCCATTAGAATCAAAGTGGAAAAGCACAAAACCATAGCGGTTGTTGGCAAATTTCACCGTCTCTCCGTCTTTGACACCGGCATTGAATACTTCTGTGACGATATTGTTGAGCTGTCTGGCATTGGCAGCAAGTTCCGGGATCGGCATGGAACGCACGGAGTAGGTTTCTTCGAACCAGATCTTGCGGGTTTTTCTGTCCACGATCCGAATGCGCATGTCCTGCACTTTTTTAGCGGTAAGTTTGCCGAAGTCCACGTTGAACCGCTCAAAGGAGAAGGGGGCGGTGACAGTTTTCTTGTCATAGCTGAAATAAAATTCACATTCGCAGTTTTGCGGTTCGCCGCCTTTGAATTCACCGACCCAGCGGAAATCCATCGCCGGCTTATTCTGCGGGATATAATAGAGAATGCCGAGCGGAACCAGACAGGGGGCGACATTTTCCATCAGAGTTTTGGAATCCCGTTTGGCGATTTCGGAAACCGGTTTGAGGGTGACACCGGAAATATCCAACTGACCGCCGCCGGCATCAAGGATCAATTCGATGTCGTAATAGGGATAAAGCGGCTTTTCTTCTGCGGGCAGAGTGATGACCCGTTCAAAATAACGCCATTCGTTCATATTTTCCGGCAGACCGACCAGCAGATGATCGCCGTTGTACTGCATGTGGTTTGAGCTGGATGCGACCCGGATGCCGGACATGCGGTTGACGACATTTTTGGTGCGGAACCATGCTCCGAGGATATATTTTTCCCCTTTCACCAGTTTTAAATTGGTCTGATGGAGCAGGGAAGGGGCTTTGCGGGAGGTCAGACGGAAAAACGGTTTGTTATCCGGACCGCCTTCCCGGAAGTAGAGTACCTGTGCTCCGGAGCGGGTCAGAGGCATCCAGCCGGACGGGAAAGAGCGGTTGTCTGCTCGGAGTTCCGGATTGAATACCAGTTCCCGCGCGGCAAGCGGCAAAACTGTCGTGGCGGCAAGTGCAAAAGAAAGAAATATTTTTTTCATGGAGTTATCCTTTGTAATCAATAAGGTAATCGGTCAATTCTGTAAAGTTGTCAACCTCAACTGTTGAATCGGTATCAAGTTTTTCACCGAATCCGTAGCGGCAGAAAATGCTTTTTATACCGGCATTTTTTGCGGCATTCATATCGGTGTGGTTATCTCCGGCAAAGAAGGTTTTTTCCGGAGAGATATGATATTTATCCATCAGGTGAAAAATGGCATCCGGAGCCGGTTTGAGCGGGAATCCGGCTCCGCCGCCGATATTTTCGTGAAAAAGTTGGGCGACGTCCAGTCCGGCAAGGATCTTTTCTGCGACCAGTTGCGGTTTGTTGCTGACCACCGCAAGAATCCATCCGGAATCTTTGAGTCTGATCAATCCTTCCTTTACGCCATCGTAAAGGAAGGTGTCATAGACCGGATCGGCTGCATAATTTTTGATCATGACCTGAACTGCCTCTTCCAAAGGAACCGGCAGCGTAACATCGGCACAGGAACGTTCCAGCAGTTTTTTTGCTCCGTCTCCGGTAAACGAGGTGATGACCCCGATCGGCAGCGGAGCAAATCCGAAATCCTGCCTGGTGCGGTTTACAGATTGGGCAATACCGCCTACGGAGTTGATCAATGTGCCGTCAAGATCAAAAATAATCAGATTGTTCATTTTTTTCAGATTTCTTCTACTTTGAAGTCTTTGATTTCAATAACTGCGCCTTTGGTTCCCCAGTTGGCGAGCAGGGCAGGGGCGAAACTGGCGGTCCCAACCGGAAAAACATTGTTGCTCCAACCGTTGTTATTTATACCTTTGACCGTTCCGGAAACCTCTGTCCACTGGGCGGTCGGTTTGATTCCGGCGAGGTACATATATGCGCCGCCTTGAGTCAGGCGCACGGGAGTACCGGCTTTGGCGTCGACCAATGCTTTGCCGCGGAAAGAAACTTTAATATTTCCGTCAGCGGTGTCTTCGATTTTGTCCAGATTGTTGGAAACGTCATAATTCGGCAGATCGGACGCATCTTTGGCAGAATTGAAGTGAACCCGCCAGCTGCGGATGGGCGACCAGTGACGGCGGCTGTCCGGTTTGACGATGATGAATGTATCATTTTTAGTGCAGTCAGCAGCCAGAACACCGTCGCTGCCGGTGACCGGAGTGACATGGTACATCTGGATGGTGCGTCCCTCTTCGGAAATCGGCATGGCAAGCAGGTATACCTGACTTGGAACAGTACCTTGAAGGCGGATTTTCATGGATACCTTATAACTTTTTTCCGGATCGACATTGACGGTGTTGCGGGCAGTTTCGTGAGCGGAAGCTTTGATTTGCAGCACTCCGTCTGCAACGGGGATGAAATCTTTTGAGCGGCGCCAGTTGCCCGGAGTATTGTAGGTATATGTTTCAGCTCCGGCTGTCAACGTTGCCAGTACCGCCGCCATAAGCGGAAAAAGAATCGTTTTTTTCATTTTTTTGCTCCTGTTGTTACTTTTATTAATATAATACCTCTCGGTGGTAAATGCAAGGGTGAGTCATGCTCATCCAGCGCCAGAAGACCATTGGCAATGTGAAGCGGTGAATAGGGGAATGGACTGAGTTTTTCCAGTACTTTTCCCTCATCGTCCAACTGATAACGGGCGACACAGTAATTGTCCCGGTGCGAGAGCAGGGCGATCTGACGATTGCCTGCCGGGTCATGGAAATTCATTTGGGTGACTTGGTCTTCAGGATTGAGCAATGCGGAATCCGGCAGATTGCTGCGGATGGCGGCACCGGCGGCATCGAAGAACTCATCGGGAATTTCGGTACGCGGTATCCGGGTGGAAATGAACTTGCGATAAGTCGGTTTCCAGTCAAACGCCGGTCGGCCGGAAACATCTGCAACCATCTGTTCATTTACCGGTTTACCATTGAGGATAGTGCAAAACAGCGTATAATCTGCGGCAAGTTTGCACTTGATCGCCGGAGTATTTGCCGGCAGACCGGCATCTTCCCAGCGTCCCATGAGGACTGTCAATCCCGGACGGGCAAGGATCTTGTCTTTGATATCCCGGGGGTAAAGGTTGAACATCGGAACAAAGAGCGGCTGTTCCAGGCGGTCGATGTTTTCCGGCAGAACTACGCAGGATATATCGATATTCTGCGTTTCTGTCAACCGGGCAGGGAACTGATATGGAGGCATGGTACCGTACTTTTCGTACTCTTTGATCAGCGGATCAAAGATTTCCGGAGCAACCATCCAAACCATATCTCCCGCGCGGGAAATATCAAATGAGAAAGACATTTCCCGGATCTCTTCCAGATATTTCCACTCTTGAGCGGTGATACCGTCACCCAGGCAAATCAGATGTCCATCGGCGGCACGGTTGGCTCTGCCATTGGCAAAGATGCTCTGGCTGACCGTGGCAAAAATATCCCGTTCCAACCGGCAGGGGGCATGGCGGAGCGAATCGTAACTTTCCACCACATCTTTTACGCCGGGCATGACGATGACCTTCATTTCCGGCAGGATGGCACGCATTTCGGCGATCATGGCACTGAAGTCGAAGACCCGTTCGTAGTTGCCGTAATTAAGGGCACAACTGGTGACGACCGATTCGGTGATCAGATAGTCGATTTTCAAACCGTTGAGCTTCCGGTAATCCAGCCCGAAGTAGAAAATGGACTCAAAAATGGACTTTGCAAACGGCGAATTGATCATCACTTCACAATTGATGCGGTGCGCGGCATCGGCGGCTTTTTTCCAGAATCGTACCCAAAAGTCCGAAGTGAATTTTGCCCATTCGTTCCGGAAATTCTGCCAGATATAATCCAATCTTTCTGCCATCATTGCCTCGGAATCGTCGGCTTTTTCCAGATATTTTGCCGGAAGTTTGTCTTTGCCGAGATATTCGGCGAATTGGAAAACAAAACTGTCGGATGAATCCGAGTGGGTCAGATTCCATCCCGGCCCCTGTCCATCGGCGCCGTGCCAGCCGTCAAAGCCGTAATCGCGCATGACATCGACCAGTTTGGGGATGAAAATATCCTCAAAGAGGGTTCCGTCATTCATTCTGGCAAGGAAAGATACGGCATTGTCCAAACCGTAAATTTTGTCCCCCATGCGGATTTCCGGATGTTCGGAAACAAATTCCCTGTGGTACCGGTCATGCATGATCCGGATGAATACTGATACGAAAATTTTTATATTGTGTTTGTGGAGTTCGGCGATCAGGCGGCGGAGATCGTAGTTCGTCCACTTCTGCCGGGCACGCTCTTCGTTTTTTTCGTGTCCGAAGCGTGAACAGACATCGGGGAAAAGCTCATATTCCTCCTCCATGCCTTTGTGCAGCAGCACGAAGTCAACCGCCGAAAGCAGTGCGGAGATACCGGCTGGGATGAATCCCAGCCGGTCGAGATAGGCTTTTACCCCGCAATCCGGCTGTTCCCGGTCAAAGGCGAGCAGCTCTGTCCAGATCCAGGTTTCCTGTTGTTTTTTATCGAACATTTTGTTAAATTACCTCTTCAATTCTCCATAGCCGCGTTCGGGCGTAGTGGAGTCAAGCCATGCGTCAATTATATCTTTGGAAACCGCTTCAACGTGCCCGTCGCAAAATGCCATATTGTCGGCATTGTTGTGTATTCCGGTCAGATTGCCGGTTTTGTTGGTGGTTCCTTTGCCATTCCCGGCTGTAGTATTGTCAACAACATAATAGCCGGTACCTTTGTAAGAACCGTCAGTAGCATAATAGGTCACATCGGACAGCAGAATCGTCGCACTCGGTTTGTATATCGCGGTTGTTTTCTGCGGGTGATGGGTTGTACCTTTAGCTTCTGCGACATATCTTCTGGTCGGTCCGGCAAGCAAAACTCCGTATCCCGGGTAATATTTATTGCCGGGAGCATTGGTGACCTGATTGATGGTCAGACGTTTTGGACAGAATATATACGGCGTTTTCTGATAATCAGCGATACCGAAAAATTTTTCAAACGTTTGTACCCAGAGAATATTGTCGGCATGTCCCATTAACTTATAGTTTGCCGGGATATAATAATCTTCGTTGGCATCGGCATACTGTATGAAATAAGTTCCCATCTGTTTCAAATTATTCACGCAGCTTGCCGCATGACCGCGTTCCCGGGCAGAGTTGAGGGCTGGAAGCAAAATCGCTGCCAGAATGGCGATGATCGCAATGACCACCAACAGTTCGATAAGGGTGAAGCCCATGGGCTTCTTCGGGATACTCCCCGAAGAAAATGTGTGTTCGGAAGCATTGTTGTTTTTCATGATTTACGACCTCCTTATGTTTGGGTTAGGGTTCAAAATACGGTCTTACCGTGATGTAATTGAGTACCTGCCGGCTGCCGGAAGGAGCTTTGCGGTTGCTGAAAACCAGTTCAGCTTCGCTGTTTTTTGCACGGAAAACATATTTGCAGCAGTTGACACTTACTTTGATACTGGTTGCCGGACGGTTGTCGATATAGTAACTTCTCCGGGTGATGACTGCCCCGGGGATGGTCAACTGCAGAGGAATCCGTTTGGGGTTGTGTTTTTCCTTGAGGACATCGTCATAATCGGCACTCATATAGTAGACCGAATAGAGTTTGCCGGGGGTAAGTCCGGTAATTTTCTGCCGGAGTTCTGCCGGGGTGGAACCTTCTTTGGTGAATATGGCAAAGGTATCGCCCTGACCGTAGCCGGGATCGTAACGTTTTTCATACTTTTGGCTGAAGTTTTTAAGGTAACCCGCTTCGACTTTTCCGGAAACCTGCCAGTGGTCAAGTTTCTCTTCAAAATCAGGATTTTTTATCCAGTCGAGGTTGAATGTATAACCGTATTTCTTTGACAGCATTTCGGTATTTCCTTCGACCGCATAGTGTTTGAGCAGCGCGAAACACCAGCGCAACGTTTCCTCATCACAGCTTTGAGTTCCCCAGTAACCGACACCGCCGATGCCGTCCAGTGCGGGATCATTGGCGATCAGGTTCATCTGCATATCCAGATAGTAGCGGAAGTCCACGCTGGGAATACTGTTCAGTGAAATCATCGGTGCAAGGCAGAAGTTGCCGAGGATGACCGAAATATTATTGAAAAGTTTGGGTGAAATATCTTTGTAAAGAGCCGCGTGCTGGGCAGTCTGGCGGATATATTTTGCCGCATCATCTTCAGTATAGTGAGAGCGGTTATAGACTTCATAAAGCAGTCTGCCGTGACCGCCGGAAACGTTGGCGACACTGGAAATGAAATCCGCATAAGAGGGACTCGGCGGTCCGATGACCCAGGTGCGGATCTCTTTGTTTCCGGGATTTTTGAACATCCGCAGGCCTTTGGCATAAGGAGCGGGCACTTTGCAGCTCCAGTATTCGACTTCGTCCATGGTGATGCCGTCAAAATGCGTGGATTTGAGAGAAGCGTTATTTTCAAATCTTTTTACCAGCTCTTCTGCAGTGCCGAATTTGATGGCGCTGGCGTTGTCCAGCAGTTTCAGCCCGAAGCGTTCCACTTCCGGTTTTTCTTCTTTTCCGATCCCGCCGACGTTGATGGTGGTGAATGCCGGGAGCATATATTTTTTGGCAAATGTCCAATCGTATGAGCCGTTGCCGGGCACCCGGGTGTGCCAGAGGGGGAACATGTGCATATCCGGAACCAGACGGATGGAAATTTCGCAATCTTCCTTGCTGCTGTTTTCCAAAGTATAGTTACCCATGTCCAGACAGCGGACAGTCGTGCCATGGGGATAATCTTTTTCCAGAACCACTTTGCCGTCTAATTTCAATGCCGGTTTATTTTTGCCGGTGTAGCGGATCAGCACCCAGTTGTTGCGGGGATTGGTAAAGCGGCGTTTTTCTCCGGCGGCAAGTTTGCCTTCATAAACGATGCTGACCAGATTGTTGAGCCGTTTCGGCGGGGTGGAGGAATCCGGATGCTTTATGAAACGCACAGGATAGGTTTGGGAGAAAAGAGTTTTGCCGGATTTGGCAAGGATATCAAGTTTCAGTTCCGCTTCACCGGCAGCCGGAGCGAGGGATTTCAGGGGGACGGTAAATTTTTTAGTGGAAAACGGGACCGTAAGTTTTTTGCCGTTAAGAGTGAATCGGCAGCGCATTTCCTCCGGTTTGCCGGGGAGTTCGCCGACCCAGAAAAATTCCAGTTCCGGCTGGTTTACATTTATGTAACGCAAAAGGTTGAGCGGAACGAGCTGCTGAAAGACACTTTCGATCTGCCGTTTTGATCCGGCGATGCCTTTTGCTCCCAGGGGGACGATTTTCAAATCGGCGATATCCAGCTGACCGTCGGGAGAGTCTACTTCGATTGAGAAGTAGAATGCATCTCCGGTGGCGTAGCCTTCGTGGATCTTCTCAATATATTTCCATTCCGGCTGGTTTTCCGGAAATTCCAGACCGGAGTGCGCTTTTCCCGGATGGATGGCAACACAGTTGCGTTTGCCGGTGAGATTCCGGGTGCGGACATAGGCACTGATGCGGTATTTTTCATCCTTGACAAGAGAAATGTTGTTCTGCTGGATCAAAATGAGTGATTTTCTGCCGTTGACCCGCAGAAATCCCAATCCGTTGGGACCGCCGTCAGAAAAACAGTCCACGGTACTCGGAGTGTGGGAGCGGAACATCCAAAACGGTGGAAAACTCTTTCCTTTCATGTCGAATGTGCCGTTTATGACCAGATTTTTTTCTGCTGCAGCAAGGGTGAATATTGCCGACAGCACTGCTAACAGGATACTTGTTTTTTTCATGTAAAACCTCCTTTGTGTTGTCCGGATATCTGTTTCAAACCGCCAGCACCGTAAGCGGGTTTTGGCGTAAAACCACCTCTTTCAAGTACGTTTCATCTATTCCGCAATCAGCGATCATCGGTACTGCATTGCGGAAAATATGGGAATAACCTTCGCCGCCGCATGACGGGAGCATACACTTTAAACAAATGTCATTGGTTATAAGCAGCTGTGAACCGAATCCGGCATCGATGATTTTTGCCGCCAGTTCTGCCCGTTCGATATCCGGGATGAATTTGCCGGCGGCAAAACCGTCCGGAGCAGGAGTGAATTCTTTGCCGAAGTTGTCCAATTCAACATAGACTCCGCATTTCAGCAGTTGGGAAATGTATTTCCAGTTCGGTTCCACATCGGAGTGGCAGATGACGATTTTTTCCGGGGCAACTCCGCCTGCCATTAAAATATCCATCGCTTCAAGGCCGTTCGTTGACCAGGGGAAAATGTGGACTTGAACAGCCAGACCGCAGTCTTGGTGAGCAATTGCGGCAGCCCGGAGTGCCTTTTTCTCATCCGGCATGATCTCTTTGCTGGTACCGATCTCGCCGATGACTCCGGGGCGGATGCCGTTGATACCGTTTTTTATTTCATCGATCAGCACAGCGGCGGCTGTTTCCGCAGATATTGCGGTGAATTCAGCCGGATGGGTATCGGCAGTGTAATAGCCGCAGCCCATGACTATTTTTGTACCGGTTTGCATGGAGACTTTTTTCAGCACTTCCGGATCTCTGCCGATTTGCGGGGTGCTGCAATCGACGATCGTATCGCAGCCGTAAAGCTGCAAGGTCTGACACTCCCTTACCACTTCATCCGGATCGTTTAAAAGCAGATTATCCCGGATCGAGTATGGATCGCGCATCAGCTGCTGCCGGTCCGCCGGAGAGATGGTTTTTTCTGAAGCTCCAGGGGCAGCCTGATTGGTTATGTCTATAAAAAGATGTTCGTGAGACAATACCTTTTGGCATTGTCCGATATCAACTTCACCGGTTACGGTGATGATTTTTTTATTCTGCATGGTTCAGCCTTTCGTAAATATGCAGTCAATGTGAAAAAATTCTGTTCGCACTATATTATACCACAAAATTTAATTTGAATCTACGCATTTTTGGTGATATATTATGCAAAATCTTCAAAAATGCACGAAAGTTCTATTTTTTATGAATCATTATGACATTGTAACCAGGGTATTTGCCAAACTCGGTAACGAAAAGCAGCTGCATGAATATCATGATTGTGTATTTAAAATGCTTGGAATCGTTATCGACTTTATCAGTGCAGACGGAGTTTCGTTGAAATTGTCCAAAGGCAGACATTTCAATCCGCTGTGCGATTGTCTGCGCCATTCGGTGAACGGCAGGGAACTTTGCCGGCTTCAGGATGGAGCAGCTGCGGACAATGCCCGTTTGTCCAAACAGGTGCAGATTTATACCTGCTACGCCGGATTGGTGGATATCGTTGTTCCGCTGTTTTCCGGGAATGGAGTCTATCTCGGCTGTTTAACCAGCGGGCAGTTTCACATTAAAGATCAACCGGGACCGGGAAGGGAAACTTTCCGGAAGCTTGCGGAAAAAACCGGGTTGGATGAGCAGCAGCTGATAAATCACAGCAGTCATACGGTTGAATTGACCACGACCCAGATGGAAGGTCTGATTGATTATCTGCAGTTGATGGGGGCTTTGGTCGTTTCCACCCATCATAATCTGATGTATATGGAATCTGTGAATACGCCGGACAAAATTCAGTTGATCCGTAATTATATCCACGATAACTATTCCAAACCGCTTACCGTGGAATCTGTCGCGAAAAAATTTTTCTTTACCGCCAATTATTTCAGCCGGATGTTCCATCAGACATTGGGAGTCGGATTCAATGTTTATTTAAGTTGTTTCCGGGTGGATAAGGCAAAAGAGATGCTCCGTGAAACGGATCTGGCTGTCGGAGAAGTAGCATTTTTATGCGGCTTCGGCAGTTTGTCGCAATTCAACCGGGTGTTCCGGAATATCAGCGGTTGTTCGCCGCGGGAGTTTCGCAAAAAGATCTCTTGAGATGTATTATCCCGGCGGCAGCAGGGCTGGCAAAGCAAGTTCTCTGCGGCGGGTTTGAAAAAATTGCCAGAGATCCGGATCGCGATAGAGTTTTTTTAGCAATCCGGTCGGTGATATGCCGCATTGCATTGCCGATGCCCGGTGGTCGAAGCCGTTGGCTGTGATGACATCCAGCAGTTTGGCTGCAAAAAGCGGGTAGCGCGGGGAATTCATGGAACAATTCATATCTTCCGGAGGCAGCGGTGGAGACTGCCTGAATTTGACGGCTATTTGCAAGCGCAGTTTTTTCAGCGCATTGGTCCGGTTGCGGCTTTGACTGCGTTCAGTGCAGTCCGAAGTTGTGATATCCAGTGCCGGCAGAGAAACGGTTACTGCGGAAGAGGTTTTGTTCCGCTTTTGTCCTCCGGGACCGGTTCCTTTGGTAAAGGTTATCCGGCAAATCGCAGATAATGCGGCATCATCCATTTGCAGAAGTTCATTGCGTTCAAAATTCATAGTAAGTCCACTTGCATATTGTCGTTTTATGGAATATATTATCTGAAAGCGGATTTGTCAAGTGTCAAAAATAAAAACCAGGAGCAGTCAATGGGCAGAAAAATGCGGGCGATTCCGTCGGTTGCGGTGGTGTCGTTGGTTGCCGGAATGTTGGCGGCACTGTTTTCCCCCGAAGTTCCGGTCGGTGTCTGGCACCGGGAAGAACTGGAACTGCCGGGAGTTTTGGTAAAAAGTGAAATCATTCCGGAGGAACAAGTCCCGGACAGCGTTGTCCGCAAAAGCGAAATACCGCATGAACACGCTGCCGCAGATGCCACCGTGCCGCAGAAGCAAGCTCCCGCAGTTCCGGAAAAAAAATCTGTCCAAACTTCCAGCAGTTCCGATACTTCTCTCTTTCAAGTTCAATATCTGCCTTGGGGAAATGCTTATCTGTATCCCAAATCCGCTTCGATCAATGGGGTCGCGCTGGGGTATCTGCTGCCGCAGGAAGAGATCAATGGAGTAAGTGTGGCAATGGTACACTTTTTCAACAGCAAAAAAAGCGGAGTTTCATTTTCGTTGGTGGATGTGAGCAAATCTTCTGACGGACTGGCGTTGTTTATTGCCGGTGGCGCGGCGGACAACCGCGGCTGTCTGGTCGGGTTGTGGAATATTACCGAAAACAACCGCGGCGTACAGATCGGATTATTCAACCAGGCACAGCGTGACTCATTGTTTGAGTATCCGATGAAACCGGAATTCAAGGATAAAAAATTCGGTGTGCAGGCTGGGATCGTAAATGTTTCGGATGCTCCCGGGATCCAGTTCGGTTTATGGAACACCAATCCGAACAGCTGGATCAAACATTTTCCGCTGATCAATATCTGCTTGTGAAGTGATCGAAAACTGATAAAAATCTGCAAAAAAAAGCAATTTTTTCAAAATATCAGTTGCAATCCGTTTCATAAGTATTATATTTTCAAAACGTTTTTCAGTTTACCTTGTGTTGAAAATTTTTTGAGAGGAAGTTGATGATTTTATGAGTGATCTTTTCGGTACCGCATCAGGAATATTGCTTCCGCCGGGAATCATGGGAATGTTGATTGCCGGGATAAGCATCTATATGCTGGGGATGCTTGCCATCGGATGGTTTGCCAGCCGCAAAGTTTCCCGGATGAGTGATTTTCTGGTTGCCGGCAGAAGACTGCCGCTGTGGATGTCAACTGCGACATTGACTGCCACATGGTTCGGTGCCGGTTCCTCTCTGGGGGTGGTGGCTACGGTTTATTCCAAAGGTATCAGCGGTGTACTGGCAGATCCATTCGGGGCTTCTTTGAGTTTGATCCTCGCCGGGGTGTTTGTGGTAGGTATGCTGCGCCGCAAATCGTGTATGACAGTTACCGACATCATAGAACGGCGTTTCGGCAAAGGAGCAGGAGTTTATGCTTCGCTCTGGATGATCCCGGTTTACGTCGGCTGGCTCGGTTCGCAGCTGTTGGGATTGGGAACGATCATCAACTTGCTTACCGGACTTGATATCGTTTACGGTACGCTTATCGGAGCTGTGGTGGTGTTGTTTTACACCTGTGCCGGCGGGATGTGGGCAGTTACGCTGACCGATGTGGTTCAGATCGGGATCATGGTGATCGGTTTGATCGTGATTTTTCCCGGTGCTGTCAGCCTGGCAGGCGGTTCTGATGAGCTGCTTGCCAGTTTGACGCAAGCGGATTCTCTGCTTCCGGTTGATGCGCAGAATTTCAATGACTACGTTTATTACATCGGCAGTTGGATCATTATGGGATTGGGGTGTATGGTCGGTCAGGATCTGGTGCAAAGATCTCTTGCCAGCAAGAATTCCAATGTGGCGGTCGCCAGCAGCGTGCTGTCCGGGTTTTTCTACATAATTATAGCCGCTCTGCCGATAACTATCGGGATCGCCGCCAGAATAATTCTTCCGCGTTATGGTATTACTGAAGAGACGATGGGGGCAGGATTGGAAAATCAGGTGCTACCGAGGATCGCGATATTGGTACTTGGGGACAGCAGTCCGTTTTTTCTCACGGTTTTTATTGCGGCATTGACCGCGGCGATCATGAGTTCGGCAGACAGTTCTCTGCTTGCCGGAGCATCACTGCTCTGCAATAATGTGTTGGCTCCGCTTTTCCCGAAACTGCAGGAAAAGTGGCTGCTGGTCAGTACCCGGATCGCAGTGATCGTACTTACAGTTGTAGCATTGATCATTGCGATATGGGTGAAAAGTATTTACAATTTGATGATCGGCAGTTGGATTTCCCAGCTGGTGATCGTTTTTCTGCCGGTGATGATTGCTCTTTATGTTCCCAAAGCGACGAGGAATACGGTTTGGGCGACGATGATTTCCGGAACCGTTGTATGGTTGGGATATACCTTTATTGCCAGCAGCGGCAGCGGGATGAGTTTTGTTGATCTGTTGAGCAGTGTTCGTTTTGACCGGGCGATAACTTGCGGAGCGGTATATGGTTTTGTATCCGCCCTTTTGGCATTTGTCTGCTGTTATGTCGGAGAGAGGATCGGAGGCGAAGAGGATGAAACGAGTTCGGCTGTCGACGGAAAAAATTGATCAGATCGCCGCTGAAGCTGCTGCGGTATTGCAACAGCCCGGCAAAGTGGTATTGGTTCCTACTGAAACCGTTTACGGATTGATTGCCCGGGCGGATGATCGGGCGGCGATCGAACGGATTTTTGAATTGAAGCATCGCAATGCATCAAAAAGGTTGGGATGGTTCATCGACGATTGGCGTAAATTGACGGAATATGGCGTGATATTGAGCGGTTTGCCGGAGCAGCTTGCCGCGGAATATTGCCCCGGAGCGTTGACCATAATTGCGCCATGCCGTGACGGCTCAACTCTGGGGTTCCGGGTTCCGGATACGCCGTTTCTGTCAAAATTGTTGGCGCTGGTCGGGACAGCATTGGTTCAAACCAGTGCGAATGCATCCGGGATGCCGGATGCTCTGGATTGCGATGAAGCGCTGCGCCAGCTTAACGGAGAAGCGGATATGGTGATCGACGGCGGCGGTATTTTTGGTAAAGCGATCGGTTCAACGGTGGTTGATGCCACTGGAGAGCGTATAAAAATTCTGCGGCAGGGGCCGGTGGATTTGCAGAAGTGGCTTTGAGGTGTTATATTATCTTTGAGCATAAAATTTACCGGAGGTTGAAACAATGAAAAAAGCTGCCGCTGCCATTATCAGCTTATTGAGCGTAGTGATGGTTTTGTGCTGTTTTGCTGTTACTCCGGATGGTGCGGATCGTGTCGAGGTCAATTCGGTGTTGGCATCGGTTGATGGTCAGGCGGTCACACTGATGGATGTTCTGCCGGTGACCAGAAATCGTGAATTGCAGGCACGATCGGTTTATTCAGGCGATAAACTTTTGGAAGTTATCAGTGGTTATCGTAAAAAAGCAGTGGATGAGATGATCGATAATATTCTGATCCATAAAGAATTCGCGCGATATAAGTATGAGTTGCCCAATCAGGAAGTTGAGCGTGAGATCGATCGATTCGCGGTTCGGATCGGCTGCCGTTCCCGATCGCAGTTGAACCGACGGTTGAAAAAAGAGGGCAGCAGTGTGGATGAAGTACGCATGGTGATCCGCAAAAATATGATGGTTCAAATGATGCTTTACCGTCAGATCCGGATTGCCGATCCGGTATCACCCAAAGAGGCGTATGAGTATTTTCAAGCTAATGAAGAGAAGTTTGCTGCTCCGGAAAGATTTAAAATCGGCATGTTCAAATTGGATAATTCGGTTCTTGATTACCGGAAGCGTTGTGCGGAAATCACTGCAATGTTGAATGAAGACCCAGCTGCATTTGAAAAGTTGGAGGAAAAATTCGGGATCAGTTCCGGCAGTGTCAAGTCATGGGATGTTACAAAAAATGATTTGCGTCCGGAATTCGTCGCGGCATTCAAAAAATTTTCATCCGGTACAGTTTCTTCCCCGGTCGAGGTTTACGATGGCACAGTATGGCTTTTGATCAAAGAGTATCATCCGGCGGAGAAAAAAAGTTTCAGAGATGTTGAAGAACGGATAAAAGCTGAATTGGAACTGAAAATCCGGGAAAATGTTATTGACGGTTATGCAAAAAAGTTGCGCAGTAAAGCGTTGGTGGAATACTTTTTTTGAATATTTTGACAAGGAAAATATAATATACAGTATATAATGTGGATCGTGCTATGAAGTTGTTTTGTGAGAAATGTGACAATATTTTTTCAGTAGAAAATGTGGCAGATGCTGTTGTCAAGTGTCCGCACTGCAGTGCCGATATTCCGGTTTCGGCAGAGGAACTGGGGCCCGGAGTGGTCATCGGGGATTTTGTAATTGAGAAAAAATTGAATGCCGGAGGGATGGGGGTCGTTTATGAGGCCAGACAGATATCGCTCGACCGTCCGGTTGCATTGAAAGTTCTGCAAAAAGAATTTACCAATGACAGAGAATATGTTGCCAGCCTTTTCCGCGAGGCGAGAGCGGCAGCCAGGATCAATCATCCGAATATTGTTCAGGCGTATGCAGTCGGTATGGATGACGGGTACTATTTTTTAGCAATGGAACTTGTGCGCGGTGATACGCTGAAAAATATTTTGCGTACCAAAGGTGCATTGCCGCCGAATGAAGCCGCTTCGATTATCCGGGATATTGCCAGTGCATTGAATGTTGCCTGGAATGAGCAGAAACTGGTTCATCAGGATATTAAACCAGATAACATCATGGTCGATATCAACGGTGTGCCGAAATTGGCAGACCTCGGGCTTGCGAAAACGGCGACGTTGGATATCCAGAATGACGATTCCGATGAAGTTCTCGGTACTCCGCAATACATCAGTCCGGAACAATTGACCGGAGTTCCCACCGATGTCCGCAGCGATATTTACAGTTTGGGAGCGACTTTTTATCATATTGTGACCGGCAAATTGCCCTATCGGGCCGCTGATTTTACAGAATTGGCGCATATGCACAATGAGGGTAAACTGGTGCCGCCAAAAGAGATTTCGCCGGATCTTCCGGATGAGCTTAACCGGATCATCATTAAGATGATGGCACGCAATATCGATGAACGTTATCAGAATTCGGCTCAATTGTGTGCAGATTTGGATGCGTATTTGCAAAGACGTGATGAAGGGCAATTGCCGGCTTCAACTCCGGCAGCTCCGGTGGTGCCGCGTCCGGCAGTTCCTCAACCGCCGCGTCCGGCAGTTCCGGCAGTGCCGCGTCCGGCCGTTCCCCAACCGCCGCGTCCGGCAGCTCCTCAAGCAGTTCGTCCGGCAGCTCCTCAAGCAGTTCGTCCGGCCGTTCCCCAACCGCCGCGTCCGGCAGCCCCTCAAGCAGCTCGTCCGGCAGCCCCTCAAGCAGCTCGTCCGGCAGTTCCGCAAGCACCTGCTTCGAGCATGCCCAAAATGCCGAAAGCTCCGGGCGAAACTCCGGTCAAAAAAGGAGGCGAGTTAAAAGTTGTCTTGTGGATTTTGATACCATTGCTGTTGATTATTGTTGCCGGAGTTTTGGCATTGGTTTTTATGCAGCAGAATCGGAAACCGGAAACTGCCGATGAAGTCATCGAGGAGGTCGCCGCTGCCGATAGTGCCGATAATGATGCCGAAGATAAAACCGTTATCGTGATCCCCGGAATGACTGACGGCGCCGCCGCGCCTGCTGCAGCTGAATCTCCTGTTGCAGAAGCCAAACCGGAAAAAAAGCCGGAAGCAAGTGAAGAAAAGGTCAGCGAAGTAAAACGTCCGGCAACAGAGGTCATTGTAAAAAAGCGTCCTCCGGTGAAGACATCCGACTCTACTCTGGTTACGTTTACGGTAATGGATCTTTCCCGTCCGGAATATTTGCGCAAGGCAGTTGGATTATTGGAGTGGCGGGAAGCCAATTTGAGTGACGGCAAACAATTTTTGGAAAAAGTCGATCAGATGTGGTCGGAGTTGTGCTATCCGGAAACCGAAAAAGAGCGGGCTTTATTCAAGAAAATAATGATTATTTTTTCCGGAATGGACGAACAGTATCGTTGCATAGCATCCCGTGAAAATTTGCGTCAGGAACATAGTAAATTGGTCGCCCAGGATGTCGCCAAAGATGCTGAACAAAAAGCCGCTGACCGTCAGCGTGAGAGTGAGAGACAGAAACTTCAGCAGGAAATCGACCGGCAAACCCGTGAAAATCAGCTTCTGTTGCAGAAAAACGAACAGGCGATGCGTAAACGTGCAGATTCGCTCAAAGGTGAGGTCGACCTGCTGCTCATTGACTGCGTGATGGCGATGCGTAATTCTGCCATCAGCGGAGACAATAAAGTTTTGGAACAGGCGTTAAAAAGAGCGAATGATTTTATTGCCAATCAAAAAGTATTTTCTCCGGCAGATGCTAAAACGATCCGTGAATTCAAAGCTTTGCTTCCGCAGTTGACCAAAGAGCAAAAGCAGATGCGTGAATATTTCAAACGGATGCTGTCGATCAATGAAAAGCTTAATCTCCGGATATTGTTTGCCTACGGTACTGAATTGTTGTGCGGAATAACTCCGGGAGAGTTGAAATACCGGGCCGGTAAAGAGGTCAAAGTTTTGAAATATGATCAGGCTCTGCCCCGAACCAGAAAAACTCTTTTTGAGGTATTGGGCAAGCGGGGCAAGATCGCTCATGCGGAATTTTATTCCGATATATTCCACGGAAAACGTCCGCAGGATAAGGTTGTTCCCAAGGGCTTATGGAAAACAATCTGGCCGGTGGTGAAAAAATCTTTCAAGTAATCCGGTGAAAGAAAAGCAAAAAACTCCATTCCTGGAAAATTCCGCCAGGGTGGAGTTTTTATGCTATAACAGGTTTGTCCTTATGGCAGTGGAATAGTCAGATGCAGTGTTGAGGTATTGACTTACCTGACGTCTTCTTTTCAATTCGGCAAATGATTCTCCTTTCCGGTGGGCGAGGTATCCCATTTCAAAGAGCATCTCATCCGAGCGGCCATTGAATAGCAAACGGATATCATTGGTGAATCCCGGTTTGATTTTTCGCAATATCGGTGTCATACTGGTCGTACAGTTGTGAGTCATGCTGTTGTAAAAACGCGGATGCAGCTGTTGACGGTTGATCGCATTCAGCAGATCAGAGAGAATCATCCGGCACTGTGCGATTGTGGCATTACTCCGGTAGAGATAGAGATCTTCTTTCCGGTAATTGGTTCTCAATTTGAAAAGATCTTCTTCGGTTCCGGCGATTGAAAGCAACTCATATTGCTTGTAAAGTCCGGGGATCATGCCTTGTACTGTTCCTTCCGGCAATCTGGTTTCCATGGAAAAAGCCAGATATTGTCCATCGGAAAAAGCAAATGAAATCATTGTATGTGCAATATTTTCCAGTCCATCCCAGTGCGACAGCACTACATCCAGTGCGGTAACTTTATCCATGTCGATCGTCATCGTGATGTAGTTGACATCGTAATCATGTTCAGTTCGGTAAGAGAAATTGCGGACAAAATTGATCGTGGCCAATGGTCCGTTGAATGTTATATGCGGACGGTGCAGCCATGGTTTTTGCCATTGGACATTACGGAATGCTTCTTGAGGTGATAAAAGAGTAAAGTGTCCAATTATAAGCAACTCAATAATCATTAAATCAAAGGTATATATCCAATCACCTTTCCAGGATGCCGCCAGGAGAAACAGAATGGCAAAAGCAAACAGTACGGTCACAGCAATCCGGATGATGCCCTGCAGATGGGATGTGTAGTATATGGCTCCGATGCACCATATACCTGTCAGCAACAGGGCGACCAGCAGACAATATCTGCCGGTATTCAGCCATGAAACTGTTTGAAAAAGTGATTTCAACATATTTTTTTGCTCCGGACTTTTCAGGTGAGATATTCAGAATTTTGTATCCACAAGAATGTTGAGCTCGCTCAATACCTTCTTTCAGAATATAACATCTCCATAAAAATTTTTCAAGCATAAAATTATGGAGACTTGCAAAAAGTCAAATATATGATACATTTAATGAAATACATTCGAGGGAATGAAAATTTGGGTGAAACGGTGAAAATAGAAGCTTTTGTATTGGTTTTTATTTCGGTATTCATGCATGCTGCATGGAATTTTATGAGTAAAAAAGACAGCCCCAGTATGGCATTTTATCTGCTTGCCGCTGCGGCTGGCGGCTTGATCTGGAGCGGGGCGCTCTTTTTCTGTCAGGTGGACGTGATGGCTTTGCCGTGGCAGTTCTGGGCATTTTTTCTGATCAGCAACTGCTTTGAAGTGCTGTATTTCCTTGCGCTTTCTCACGGATACCGTCAAGGAGATATTTCGTTGGTATATCCTTTGGGCAGGGCATTGCCGGTTATTCTTGTCGCGGTGGTAACATCGCTTTTCGGTATTGGCAAAATCCCTGCACTGCAAGCGTTTATCGGAATGGCTGTGATTTTTGCCGGATGCATTATCATGCCGCTTGAAAACTGGAAAAGTTTTAAATTATCCACCTATTGCAATAAGTTGTTGTTCTGGGTGCTGATGATCGGTGTCGGAACGACCGGTTACACTATATTTGACAGTATGGCAATGGAGATCCTGAATAATGTTCCGGGAAGAAGTCCGTTATTCAAGACGATTTTCTATATTTTCATCGTTCAGATGGCAATTACGGCAACTTTGGCAGTGCCGGTTTTTGTCAGCCGGGAATCCCGCCGTGAGCTGAAAGCGCTTTGCAAATCCTATTCGCCGTATGTAGCAGGTATATTCAGCGCATCCGCTTATGTTTTGATTTTGTTGGCAATGAAGTTTGTGACCAACGTCAGTTATATACAGGCGTTCCGGCAAATGAGTCTGCCATTGGGAGTGTTGGCGGGGATCTTTATTTTGAAAGAAAAGTGTTCACCACCCAAACTGGTCGGTATTTTACTGGTAGTCAGCGGATTGGTCATGACTTCATTGAAGTGAGCGACTTGATGGCGGCGGCGGCACAAAAACAGCCGAAAACTGCCGGGATGTAACTGATACTGCCGATTTTTTTGTTTTCAAAATTGCGCGCAGGTATCTCCGGGGAAAATATCACCGGAATGTGTTTCAAGCGGTAAGGTTTTAATCTATTCCGCATCACCCGTGCCAGCGGACATCCGTGAGTTTTGCTCAAATCCGCCTGCTGAATCAGAGACGGATCGATTTTTCCTCCGGCTCCCATCGAAGATATAAATGGCAAATTCCGCTGTTTCAGCTGCCGGATCAATTCAATTTTTACCGGGACATCATCTATCGCATCCACTACATAATCAAATCCGCACTCCAGCAAAGCGGCAATATCTTCCGGAGATTTCAGGAAACGGTTGATCGCAGTAAAAGTCCCGTCGGGATTGATTTCCCGGCACCGGCTCGCCAAAACCTCTGCTTTGGCAATGCCAACAGTGGATGACAGCGCGATTATCTGCCGGTTGCAGTTGGATATATCCACCAGATCGCCATCGACCAGTGTTACATTGCCAATTCCGGCACGGACGATGTTTTCCGCGGCATGACCTCCAACGCCGCCGACTCCGACGATCAGAACTTTTTTATTGGTCAGCTGTACGGCAGTATCCTCGCCAAGCAGCAGTGCGGTACGGGAGAAACGGGGGGGTATATCAGGCATGGTCATATCTCCAGAAAATCAGCAAAATATTGATCGGTCATCTTTTCCAGATCCGGGATGGCGAATTTTGCCGCAACCGAATCAAGTGTATCGCGGATGTCGATATCATTTGAAGCATCACTCTCAAATCCGAACTTACCGGATGCATGGCGCAGTTTATTCATTAATGCCGGATTGTTAAGAGCAGACGGATGGAAAGATACTGTGAATTTCTTGCGCCATAACTCATCCAGCATTTCCGGAGAAGAACGGAATCCGTGGATCATTACTTTCAGACGGTAATGCTTTAATATGGCAAAGATTTCCGGATAACTTCTCACCGCATGGATCACGACCGGCTTACAAGTGTCGGCGGCAAGATCGAGTATGGCACGCAAAAATTGTTCCTGCACCACTGATTCCGGACCTCGCAGTTTATCCAGACCGATTTCACCGACTGCGGCAAAAGGATAAAGTTTTTCATGATCCGGCAGCAGGGCAGGGGAGAATGTTTCCGGCAGATACCAGGGATGGATCTCCAGTGAAGTAAGATGCCCTGGGAGTAACTCCGCAGAAGATATCAGGGCATTGATGCCATCACGCGGAATATGGGTGTGAAAATCGCTTGCCATCAGAGTTCTTTTCCCACTCCGGCAACCGTTGGGAAGCGCAGGCGCTGTATATGGCACATTGCCAACGCTAAAGCATCGGTACTGTCGAGGGGAATGTTTTCCACGGCAATTCCGAATTCGGCTGCCAGCAGGAAGGCAATACGGTTTTTATCGGCACTGCCGTTCCCCGTGGCGGCACGCTTCGCAACACTGGGCGTGTAGGCAAAAGCCGGAATATTGTGAGTGGCAAGTGCAGTGAGGATGCCTCCGCGCGCCATTCCGAGAATGATCGCGGTTTTGGCATTGCGCCCGACAAAAGGCTCTTCCAAAACCGCACAATCGGGGGAATACAGTGAAATCAATTCATTGATTCCTCCTGCCAGACGGCGCAAACATTCGGTATGCGGCATGGTCGGCTTGTTGCGGATGACTCCGCAATCAAGGATCTCCATGCCGCTTCCGGATTGAGGATCAGCTTTTATTATACCGTATCCGGTAGTTCTGATCGCCGGATCTATACCGAGTATGATCATATTACTTCATAAAAGCCGCTGCGGCAGAAAGCATCGTCGCTTCACCCATGGCAGGAGCCATGATCTGCGCGGCAACCGGCATTCCGGTCGCACCGTCGATCCCGGCAGGGATGCTGATGCCGCAGTGACCGGAGAGGTTGAGCGCAATGGTGAAAATATCCGACAGATACATCTGCAGCGGATCACTTTTTTCATTGAATTTGAATGCCGTTTGCGGAGTTACCGGGGTGAGCAAAAGATCACAATGCTTGAATGCTTCTTCAAAGTCCTTGCGGATCAATGTGCGCACTCTCTGGGCACGCAGGTAATATGCATCATAGTAACCACTGGAAAGCACATAAGTCCCCAACAGTATCCGCCGTTTCACCTCGTCTCCGAATCCGGCACCACGTGATTTATAGTAGGTATCCACCAGTCCGTTGGCATCTTGGCGGCTGCCGTAACGGATGCCGTCAAAACGTGCCAGGTTGGCACTGGCTTCTGCCGTGGCGATGATGTAGTATACTGCAACTGCATATTTGGTGTGCGGCAAACTTACATCCACGATCTGACCGCCGAGGGCTTTTACTTTAGCAATGGTTTCATCCATGACTTTGGCTACACCGGCATCCAGCCCGCCGGTGAAATACTCTTTGGGCAATCCGAATTTCAATCCGGCAAGAGAACCGGTTTCAAGTCCTTTGCGTGCAGCATCGGCGAAACCGCCTGCCGCATCCGGCAGAGAGGTGGAGTCATGAGGATCAAATCCGGAAATCGCATCCAGAATGATTCCGGCATCTTCCGCATCGTTGCATAACGGACCGATCTGATCCAAACTGGAAGCAAATGCGACCAGCCCGTAACGGGAAACTCTGCCGTAGGTGGGTTTTACGCCTACAACACCGCAGAATGCTGCCGGTTGACGGATGGAACCGCCGGTATCCGACCCCAGGGCTGCCGGAGCGAAATCTGCCGCAACACAAGCAGCTGATCCGCCGGATGATCCGCCGGGTACCCGGCTGGTATCCAGAGGGTTGCGGGTGGTTTTGAATGCGCTGTTTTCACAGCTTGACCCCATGGCAAATTCATCCATATTCAGTCTGCCGAAAGGGATAAATCCCTGTTTTTTCAGCGCCGCAACTGCGGTGGCATCATACGGAGATTTTACCGGTTCCAGTATTTTGGATGCACAGGAACAGCGTTCATCTTTGACACAGATGTTATCTTTGACCGCGATGGGAATGCCATCGTATGCGCTCAAAGTTTTTCCCGCCGCCCGGCGTGAATCCGCTTCCTGCGCCGCCGCAAGCATGTGTTCCCGGTCGATTTCCAGAAAGGCTCCGATTTCATTATCCCGGGCATCGATATTTTTCAGATATGCCTGACAAAGTTCCAGAGAGGAAATTTTTCCGGCGTTAAGTTCGTTGCTCAACGCATGAATAGTGGTATGTTTAAGATCCATATCCTTACTCCTCTTCACTGGGCAGTACCCGGGGAACTTTGATCAGATTTTCGTGGATGATGCCCGGAGCATTTTTCAGCATAGCCTCGCGGGGGAATGACTTTTCAGCACAATCTTCCCGCCAGACGTTGGTCAACTGTGCCGCATGGGCAGTAGGCTCGACCCCGGTCACATCAACTTCCCCGAGTTCAGCGATATATTCCACCACCCGGGCAAGTTCACCTTGAAGCTTCTCCGCCTGTTCAGCGGAGAGCTCCAATCGGGCGAGATCGGCTACATATTTGATGTCGATTGCCGAACTCATGTCAAATATTTCCGCCTTTTTCCAGAGTCAGAGTTTTGGTGACCAGATCGCATACTTCGGCGGGACCGAAATACTGGATCGGACCGGGATAGACGAAACTGGTTTCTTTTGCCCATTCAGCGCGTTTGGCGGCGAATTCTTTGAACGGAGCGCCGTCAAGTTCGACCAACGCTTTACGGATGACCGGTTTGTCGGCACCGTGACGGCGTTCCATGTTGAGCATCATCGTGATGGGAATACCGCCGGCGATCCACTGATCTGCGGGTTTGATGGTGTTGCGAACGCTGGACATGTAACCGGTACGTCCGGCACCGATCAATGCAGCGGCGTTGAAGCCGAGGCTGTAGCAGTAGTCAGCATCGTAGTTGGAGGGGGCTGCGCAACGGCCTTCATAGCCGAAAAAGTGGGTTTGGGTGGAGAATTTGCCTTTGTAGGAACCTTCTGCTTTCATTGCTTTGAGCTTGGTGCCGACCATTTCCGCGAGCATTTTTTCTGTTTCGATCAGAGAAACCTGCACGTTGCCGTGGGGGTCACGGTCATTGCAGAGCTGCATCTGGATACCGGCAGGCAGAGAAGCGAATACTTTGGCAGATTCCGCAGAGAGTTTGCCGGAAGCAAAAGCAACTTTTTCATTTTTATCCATTGCTTCGACGGCATCGGCGTTAGCGGCGAGCAGATCGTTGAGTTCAGCGATCAGGACTTTGATTTCGGGGATGAATTCCACCAGACCTTCAGGGATGAGAGCCACACCGAAATTCATGCCCATGGCGGCACGTCCGGCAACGATGGCGGCGAGATCGTCAACGATCTGACCGAGGGTCATTTTCTTTTCAGCGACTTCCTCGGATATGATGGCAGCATTGGGCTGGGTCTGCAAGGCACATTCCAGTGCAATGTGAGAAGCAGAACGTCCCATCAGTTTGATGAAGTGCCAGTATTTTTTTGCGGAGTTTGCATCTCTGCCGATGTTACCGATCAATTCGCTGTAGACTCGGCATGCGGTATCGAAACCGAAACTGGCTTCGATCCATTCATTTTTGAGGTCGCCGTCGATCGTTTTGGGACAGCCGATGACCTGGATGCCGACATTGTTGCTTTTGAAGTATTCCGCCAGCACGCAGGCATTGGTGTTGGAGTCGTCACCGCCGATGATGACCAGCGCAGAAATACCGGCTTTTTCGCAGTTTGCTTTAGCTGCGAGGAACTGCTCTTCAGTTTCCAGTTTGGTTCTGCCGGAACCGATCATGTCGAATCCGCCGGTATTGCGGTAAGCGTCGATGATGTCGGCGGTAAGTTCCATTACTTCGCCTTTAACCAGACCGTCGGGACCTTTGAGGAAACCGAAAAGACGGCTGTCGGCGTTAAGGGATTTCAGTCCGTCAAAGAGTCCGGCAATAACGTTATGTCCGCCGGGAGCCTGACCTCCGGAGAGGATCACACCGACGTTGATCGCGGCCTTTTTCTCTCCGCATCCGGGAGCGAAGGTCAGCACCGGGCTGCCGAAGGTACTTTTGAAAAGTGCCTGGATTTTTTCCACATCAGCTACAGCGGTAGTGGCACCGCCTTCATTGACACAGACGGCAGCTCCGTTTTTCAGAGCGGCAGGGAGTTTCGGGGCATAGGCGGCACGCGCCTTCTGCAACGGAGAAATTTTACTCATTTTCTTTTTTCCTTTACATTATTTTCGGGTTGAAATCTTAAAAAACGGTCATTTACATAAAATAACGCTGGTTGACGTATTTATCAAGGCTGTTGATCTTCTTTTTTCAGCACTTCGTTCCACGGACGGTGAAAACTTTTTTTATCACTGGAAAAACAGTTGAAGCGAATTATGTGCCACAAAGCGGCAAAACCGTCTTTCCAACCGATCTTTTTTCCTTCATCATAGCGTCGCGGCTGATATGAGATCGGTACTTCCCATATCCGAAGTTGTCTGGAACGGGCAAGTTTTGCGGTCAACTCAACCTCGATGCCGAAACGGCATGAAGTTAATTTCAGATTTTGGATGACCTCTCTGCGAAACGCCTTGTAACAGGTTTCCATATCAGACAGGTGAATATCGGAAAAGACATTGGACCAGAAAGTCAGAAATTTGTTGCCCATTTCGTGCCGGAAATATCTGACCTGTCCGGGGGTATTCATGAATCGCGCCCCATAAACCGCTTCGGCTTTGCCGTTGACCAGTGGTGCGATCACCAGCGGATAATCTTCCGGGGTGTATTCAAAGTCGGCATCCTGAATGATGACATAATCTCTGGTCGCTTCATAAAAACCGCGGGTAATGGCGGCTCCTTTTCCGCGATTGATCTCCTGCTTGAGCAGTTTTACCCGGGGATTTTCCTTGAATTGCTGGAGTTTTTCCCAGCTGGCATCTTTGGATGCATCATCGATAATCAGTAATTCTCCGACCTCCGGACGGGCGAGAACCGATTGCACGATCGAAGCGATCGTTGCTTCCTCGTTATACACCGGCATGACTACTGAAAGACAATTTTCTGGAATCGGTTTGGTGTTCATGATATTACTTCTTTCCCAGTTCCCGTGAACGGTCTGCCGCCGCACGGACTGCTTTGATGATGCTTCCGGCGAAGCCGCGTTCAGCCAATATTTCCAGAGCTCTGCTGGTTGTTCCGGCAGGGCTGGTTACTTTATCTTTCAAACTGGTGGGGTGTTCTCCGGTCACACTGACCATTTCTGCGGCGCCGGCAACCGTTTGAACTGCCAGTTTCAAGGCGGTATCTCTGGACAATCCTTCGGCGACTCCTCCGTCTGCCAGCGCCTGGATGAACTCAAAAACGTAAGCAGGTCCGCTGCCGGATAGTGCTGTTACAGCATCCAGTTCTTCCTCTTTTACCTTCAGGGCGATGCCGACTGCGGAGAAGATCTTTTCTGCAAGTTCACCATCTTCCGGGAGGGTGTCTTCACTTAATGCGTATGCTGTTGCTCCCTGCTTTACCAACGCTGGGGTATTGGGCATAACTCTGATGATCCGGGAACATCCGGTCAATTCCTGCAGACGAGATATGGGAACTCCGGCGGCAATTGAGATCAGCAGTTTATCTTTAAGCAGATCCCCACAAGCAGCCAATGCGCCGGAAATGACTTGCGGTTTTACTGCGATCACTACTGTTTGAGCGGATTTTATACCGCTTGCCGGAGATGAATTTGTGGAGTGTACTCCTGTGGTGGAAGTAAAATTGCCGGCTGCACTGCAATCCGGATCAAATGCTTCAAGTTCATCGACGGAGAATGCTCCGGAACTGACCATGCCGCCAGCAATGGCAGTTGCCATTTTTCCGGCTCCAAGAAAGAATATTTTGCTCATAAAATCAACCTTTATTCAATGAAAGGATCTGCCAGATCATCACCGCGGCACCGACAAAAAACAGGTACCATGAAAAATATGAAAGTTTGCGCCTGCGGATCAATTTGATCAGCAGGCACAGCGATGCCATACTTGCCGCTGCGGAAAGCAGAAATGCCACCGACAGCTGGATTGCAGAAAATCTGCCCAATTGAAAACCATATTTGTATAAATCCAAAAATTCCAGTAAAGTTGCTCCGGCGATGGCAGGCAGAGCCAGCAGAAATGAAAATGCCGCCGCCGCTTCAAACTTGATCCCGGAGAGAATTCCGCTGGCAATGGTGCTTCCGGAGCGGCTGATGCCGGGAATGATGGCAAATGCTTGAGAAAAACCAACAGTAAGAGCTTGTTTCAAAGTGATGTCATTCAAGTCGGTTTCTGTTTTTGCCCGGAGTTTTTCTTTGCCGGTCAGCCGCAGCAATGAAGCGGTGATCAGAAGTCCCATTGCCACTGAAAGCATATCCCCGAAAAGCAGCTCCATCAATCCGCTTTTTTTCAGCCAGATGCCGACTGCTCCGGCAGGAATGGAGCCGACGACAACCATCAGCAGCAAATGACGCTGCTCTTTTTTGACGAACCCCAACAGAGTCCGGAAATAAAACATGATGATCGCCAGCAAAGATCCGGCATGCAGAACAATGCTGAATGCCGCACCTTCTTCCTGCGGCAATCCGCATAATGCCCCCATCAGAGCCAAATGTCCGGATGAACTTACCGGCAAAAATTCCGTAATTCCCTGCAATATTGCCAGTATGCCGAGCAGCAACCAATTATTCATTTTATAGATTCCATTCTGTAATCAAAATTTTGTTTTTCAGCGCTTTTTACCGATCTGCGAGTATGCCTTTTATATTGTTCCAGGAGTTTATTATCGGATGAATGGTTTTTGCAGCCAATTCCGGGTTTCCGCGCAGACCGGTATAATAAGATATTGCCGCAGCGATCAGCATGGACAGAATAAAACCCGTTACAATGGTGCTGAACATTGATATTTTCATTGCGGCAATTCCTTTCTCATATCATCTATGGAACCAGGCAGCAACGTAAACTCCACGATGGGGAGCCCCCACAGTGGCGGGGTATCGATTTTCAGTTTCATATCAAAAAGAGATTCCAAGCCCCGGCATGATTTACGGTCTCCTGCCGGAATCATGCGATATTTGTACCCGGGCAAACAAATCAGAGCCAATGCCGACAAACTGAATGGAACATCTTCTGCAAGAGTCATCTGTATCATGCCGCAATATCTCAATCCCAGTTGAGTTCCGGTTGCAAGGACAACCACCGGAGTCCCCAGTGAACCGTAATCCCGTAACAGCAGATCGTGCGGTATCATTGTTGCGAAATCATACAATCCCATGCTTGGGGTGTAGTCATCCAGATCGTGCAGGTGGATCACCGGAATGCCGCCGATTTGCGGTTCTGCAAACATCAGTTGCGATGGTACCTGGGGGTCGTTTGTTAGCATATCAGTGAAAATTGATTCTAAACTGGTAGCGTTGACGAAATCTTCATCCAACTCATCATAGTCAATGTCATTGCGGCTGTCTTCTTCGCCGCACTCTTCCCGCAGGGTGTACAGATCCTGAACCAGCTTTACCTGTTCTTCTTCCGGGATGCATAAAAGCGACAGAATGGAACTTAACTGTTCCGGATTGGGCAGTACGATGCCGTGGATAAATTGTGAAATCGCTGCAGATGACAAATCAAGTGCTTCGGCAATGATATTTTGCTGAAGTCCTGAATCTCTGATGACATCCTGCAGTTTTTTTACAAAGGATTCACGATTCATATCGATATTTCCCCGGTGACGATTACTATTATAAAATTACACTTATTATAATATATATCGCTAATTTTCAGATATCAACCTGTATGCAAGGAGAAAAAATCGTTTTTTTTATAATTCCCCGGAGAATACCGGTGTTTGCTGTAAAAAAAAGAAACGGGGCGGCGGCTCCGGGGAGAAGCCTTGGTGCCGCCCCGTGGGTGTGGGGGCTTAATCAATAATGCAGCGCAGATGATATATGCCGTCGATCACAGTGCATCCTTCGGTAACGTGTTCAAAACCGGGAAATTCTTTGTCCCATGCGGTCAAAGATTGCAGGTACGCTATATGCGGATCGTCCAGACCGCCGAATCTTTCTCCTGACATGACCATGGGAATTCCCGGGGGGTAGGGGATGACGGCGTTGGCAGTTACCCGGTTGGCAAGCTTATCTGCCGGGACAAGTTCCGTATTGCCGCGAATGATTTCCATATAAGCCTGCCGGGGGGTCATTACCTGAACCGGTAAAGATTCAAAAGCGGCATTCAATTTGGCATCCGGGCGGTATTTTTTCAGATGTGCAAACATTTTTTCACCGAGAGAACGGATGCCGCAATTATTGTATTTCTGCGGATAGAGTGCTGCTGTTTCCGGCAGAACTTCCGATACGGGGGCATTTCGGTCATAAAGTTCTTTGAAGCGGAGCAGGGCGTTGAGCAGAGTTACCCACTTGCCTTTGGTGATCCCGATGGAAAAGAGGAACATCAGTTGGAAATCGGTCGTTCTGGTCGGCACGATACCGGCATTGTAAATATATGCCGAAACCAGTGCGGCAGGAACTCCTGTTTCCATGATTTCTCCGTCATCTCCCATACCGGGGGCAAGAATGCTGACTTTTATCGGATCGAGCATTACCCAGTTGTCATCACGGAGCTGTTCAAAACCGTGCCATTTTTCTCCGGGAGTCAAGCGCCAGCAGCGTTGGTCGGAACACAGCAATTTTGCCGGGGCATCCGCAAAATCCCACTGTTTTCCGGTATCCGGATCGGTTATCACAGGAGGATGCCAACCTTTGAAAAACCAAGAATCACGTGCTGCAAATTCCCGTTCCAGTTTGGCAAGAGCTTGCCGGAAATCGACTGCTTCTTCAATAACCTGCCCGGTCAATGCCGTTCCGTTGTCCGCCATCATTTTTACGGCTATATCATTTGAACCGCAAATCGCATAAAGCGGTGAAGTGGATGCATTGAGCATATAACCTTGGTTGAGCTGATCGAATCCTGGAGCTTTTTTGCCGTTCCGCATGTGGATGTAACTTGCCTGGGAAAGTGCCGCCAGCAGTTTGTGGGTGGAATGAGTTGCAAAGACGGTCGCCCCATGGTGTTTTTCCGGACATCCGCGCATGGCATAGTGATCCTGATATATGGGGTTGAATCTGGCGTAAGCATACCATGCTTCGTCGAAGTGGATACGGTCACTGGATTTTTCCAAAAGTTCTTCAGCTTTTTTTGCATTGTAACACAATCCGTCATAGGTGCAGTTGGTTACGACTGCATAGGCTCTGGTGTCTCCGGATATTTTCAGCGGAGATGCCGCAATTTTTTTGCTGATGTTTTCCGCACTCATTTCTTCCGGCAGGATCGGCCCGATGATCCCGTAACGGTTGCGGCATGGGATCATATAAACCGGCACTGCACCGGTATTTATCAAGCCTTGTTCAATGGATTTATGGCAGTTGCGGTCGCAGATGGCAAGATCTCCGTCGGCGAGGACAGACTGCATGATGGAGCGGTTGGAGCCGGATGTGCCGACGATCCCGGAAAAGGATATATCTGAACCGAAGACCTTGGCTGCCAGTTTTTCACTCTCTCCGAATGCTCCGGTATGGTCCAGCAGTGAACCGATGCTGGATCTTTCGATCCCGGTGTCGGTGCGGAAGAGATTTTCACCATAAAAGTCGTAGAATTTTTTGCCAGCCTGGGATTTTGTGAATCCTCTGCCTCCCTGATGACCTGGGGCGGCCCATGAATATTCATGATTCTGTTCATTGTAGTCCCAAATCGCCTGCATCAGAGGAGGTAGCAGTTTTTTCCGGAATCTTTCCACGGCGGCAATGATCCTTCCGGCAATGAAAACCGGACTGTCTTCAAATATCCAGATGAATTCAGTGGAATATTGCATCAATTCCAGAGAGATGTTTTTTGCAGTCTGTTCCCGGTCGGAGAGCATGAATAGCGGAACTTCCGGCTGCCATTGAGAGATGATATTCAGCAGCTCTGTCATATCAGTTGAATTTCTGCTTGCCGGAGAGAGGTCTACTGCCATTAGAATTGCATCAATGTCCATGTCAGTTTCAGCCGGAGGCATTGCTTCAGCGTATGATCCGGCGCGACTGATGCGGTAATCATTGATGGTAAGTTCATGTGCCAGATTGTCCAATGCTGCGCTCATGATGTCGCTGCCGGTAACAGTGCTGTCTTCGATGATGAGGATTTTGCGGTTATCCATGATTTGTTTTCCTTCAAAGATCGATTGTTCCATTGATAGCGCTTGCCGCTGCGATTATGGCGATGATAACGATCAGAATTGCTGCCAGCAGTTCCGGTGCGGTGAAACAACGTTTATTTTGTCCGGAGGTACGTTCTCTGGCTGCCCAGATGAATACCGGTATCCCGGCTGCAAGGAAGATGAAGGTCATAGCCAGATATTTGATCCCCGCAGCGTAGATCATCCAGAGCGCGTAGATGGATCCGGCGATCCCGCATACAGTGGCAAAGGTGAGCTTCACCGAAGCAGAGACCGGATACTGACCTTTTGCACATACTTTCCAAAGGTAGAGAGTGCAGGCGAAGTAGGCAGGCAGGATCATTACGCTGGTTATACTGAGCATGGTATTCCAGGCATTATTTGCGAAGTACACCAGGATCATGGTCAGCTGCATGATGCTGCTGGTGACAAAGAGAGAGACATCCGGAGAATTACAGTTGTTTTCATGGGCAAATATTTTGGGAAACGTTCCATCTTTGGCAGCGGCATAAGGGATTTGAGCGATCATGATGGTGAATGCCAGCCAGCTGGTGAGCAGGGCGATGATGACTCCGAGATTCATGATGACTCCGCCCCATGAAGCATGTACGGCTTTTTGCAGGATTTCTGCAGTAGAGGGATTGCTCAAGTTGGCAAGTTCCCCTTGGGACATACTGCCGAATGGGAGCAGTGAGAGCAGTACATATATTGCCAGGCATCCGGCAAAACCGATCATGGTGGCTCTGCCTACAGAACGCTGACTGTCTGCCCCGGCAGAGATAACCACGGCACCTTCGATACCGATGAATGCCCACAAAGTTACCATCATTGTGGATTTGATTTGTCCGAGGAAACTGCCAAGCGGTTTGAGATCGAGAGATTTTACGGTTTCTGTACCGAACATATCGGTGGTAAAGCAGCTCCAACGGAATGCAAAGAGCATTACTACGATGAATATTGCCAGCGGGACAAGTTTGCAGATCGTGCCGATCGTGTTGATGGATGCTGCCTGCCGGATACCGCGCAGTACTGCGAAATTCATCAACCAGATAACCATGGATCCTCCAATTATCGACCATATATTGTTTCCGCCGGTGAACCAGCCGGGGAAAAAGTAATTCATTGCATCCATCAGCAAAACAGCATATGCCACATTGCCGAATATGTTGCATAACCAGTATGACCAGGCAATTTGAAATCCGGCAAATCTGCCGAATCCGATCCTGGCATAGGCATAAATACCGGTTGTCGCATCCGGGCGGACTTCGGCGAGGATCCTGAATGTACCGGCAAGGAAGAATATTCCCACGCCGGAAATGAACCATGCCATGGCAACTGCCATTACCGAGGCTCCCTGGGCGATATTTTGCGGCATACTGAATATGCCACCGCCGATCATCGCACTGACGACCAGTGCTGATAGAGCCATTACTCCGAGTTTTTTGTTTTTCTCTGCCATAATTTAATCCTCCGTTACTATTGGGGGGTTCCGCAGAAGTTCAACACAGTTATCACGGTGATATTCAATGGCAAAGTCCAGCGCACTTTTTCCCCGGAAATCGCAGACATTCAATTTTGCACCCCGTTGGAGCAGATCAATGATAAGTTCCGCATCGCCGCGAACAGCGGCGAACATTACCGGGGTACGGTTGGCATAATCTGCCGTACAGACATCGGCACCGCGTGCCAACAGCAGTTTAAGTGCTTTGCGGTTGCCGTAATAAATGCTGTAGATCAGCGGAGTCCAGCCATCTGGGTCATCCCGGAAGTTCAGGTCTGCTCCGCGGTTGAGGAAATCAAGAACTTCCCGGTTGTCTTCTCGCACGATCGCCATGCACAATTTCTTTTCAATCGGGGCGCACTTGGGGGCAGATATATTATCGATGCCGTAACTTCGCGCCGCCAACATAGTTGACAACGGCAGACGTTTGAAGCTTTCCAATACGATTTCCATGATTTCCTCTTCTGTTTTATTGTATCTGGAATTCACTTTAAGCGGATTCTGGAAAAAATCAAGAGGAAGATTAAAAAAAATATGTTTTTTTTATCGATTAAATTAAGTTTGAGGGCAAAAAAATAACCGCCGGTAAATCAATAACCGGCGGCAGGATTGTGAAAATTGCTGTTTCAGCGGAGTTTCAACGTTGCCAATGCCATTAAGGCAAAGATCCCGGAAAGGATCCAGAAGCGCACCACAATTTGAGTTTCATTCCACCCTTTCCTTTCAAAGTGGTGGTGGATCGGAGTACAGAGAAAAATACGCTTGCCGGTAAGTTTGAAAGATGCCACCTGAAGCATGACCGAGACGATTTCCATTACAAATACTCCTCCAATTAGTGCCAAAAGCAGTTCCTGCCGGGAAAGTACTGCCAGCATACCGATCGCACCGCCGAGAGCCAGACTGCCGGTATCGCCCATAAACATGGATGCCGGATGGCAGTTGTGCCAGAGAAAACCGACACATCCGCCGCCGAGAGCGGAAGCAAAGACCACGGCTTCTTCAATACCGCTGATATAGGGCAAATCCAGATACCGGGCAAATATCTGGTGTCCCATCAGGTAAGTCAGCACTGCATAGGACAGCGAACAAAAAATCGTACATCCGGATGCCAGACCGTCTTTACCATCGGTCAGATTGACCGCATTGGCTGAACCGACGATGATGATTGCCACCGAAAATATCGGCAGCAGATACCATGCTGATATTTGAAATGGCTGCTTTATAAAAGGTATATAAAAGCCGCGCATTATTTTATTGAGTTCAGGATTTTTCCAGAACAGCCACACTACGATCCCGCCGACCAGAAATTGACCGAGCAGTTTGAGTTTGCCGGGCAGACCGTCACGTTTCTGATGAAAGACTTTCAGGAAATCGTCCAGAAAACCGATCAGGGCAAATCCCAGCGTACCACCCATTAAAATCCAGCTGATTCCATTGGAAGCGTGCCATTTACTCCAGGACAGCACCGCCAGCAGGACAGCACCGATAAGCAGGATCCCTCCCATGCAGGGGGTACTGTTTTTGCGCTTGTCCAGGAGTTCTTCCGGGAGAACTCCTTCGTAACGGGCTGCCGCCCGGATATTGAATGAACGGAGCATGGCAGCAAAACGTCCGCCGAAAATTGCGACGATCAGAAATGCTGTGGCAGCTGCTCCTCCGGCACGGAAGGTTATATAGTCAAAAAGGCGGAACGGACCGAAATATTCGCTGAGGTAAGAGAGATAATAAAGCATATTTTTTCCTCGTTTTTTATGGGATTTATGTCATAGTTGTATTATATCCCAACATAGGAAAAAAGCAAGTGCAAAAATTGATAAAAATCTTATTTTTTTTCAGGAATGAGAGATTCCAGTGCGATCGCCAGTTGATCCGGGCAGCTGGTATTTTTATTGCCGCAGAGGATGCCCCTGATGATTCCGGCGGCTTCTTCCGGAGTCTTGCCTTTGACCAATGCGGAAACAGCTTGCAGTGATCCGTGACATCCGCCGTTGAAGCGGACAAAAGTTATTTTTCCGCTATCGCCGATCTCTACATCAATGGACGTGCTGCAAACCTCCGGGGAGGTCGTGAAATTGAATTTTTTCATTTTGATTCCATTGTTTTGAAATAAAATATGCGGGACAGGAATGACCCTGTCCCGCATGGAGAACACCGTTATCTTACTTGACGATGTATGCTTTACCGCCGTTGCGGGCGGATTTGTGAATCGCAAGACATGCGCGCAAGTTACGCAGACCGTCATCTGCATTCAGCGGCTTGCCGTCAATGACGGACTGGGCATGATGCATGATGATCTGCTGATAGATGTTCGGGAATTTGCGGGGACGCAAGGGCTTGATGCCATCGGTCGTTTCCATTTCCAGACGGATCTGGTAGGGCTCATCCTTGTAACCGGAGAGCTGGAACATGGTTCCGAAACCGCGAAGCACAGCTGCGTCGCCGTAGATCTCGTAACCCAGGTTGGAAAGAGTACCAACCAAACCGCCGCGGCTTTCGCAGAAAGCAACTTTGAATGATCCGGTCTGACCGTTTTCCAGAGTGAAGCGGATGTAAGCACCGTCTTCAGCTTTGATGGCAAGGGTCTTGGGCAGATAAACTGCCTGAACCTGACGGATCTTGCTGTCAAACATGAATTCTGCCATGTAGATACAGTGGGATGCCACATCACCGATGGGACCGCCCATTTCATCTACGTTGTTGCAGCGCCAGGAGGCTGCTTCAGCCGGATCCGCACCGAAAAGGAACTCCATGTGGAAGCAGCTGTCGTTGATATTGCCAAGTTTATTGTTGGCAATATATTTGTGCGCCAACTGGTTGAATGCGTTGTAGACCATCATGTGGTCAATGGTCAGGCTCAACCGTTTTTTAGCGGCGAGTTTGACCATGGCAGACGCATCGGCAACACTGGTGGCGAGCGGCTTTTCACTCATGACATGTTTGCCGGCATTCATCGCTTTGATGGCGATGGGTGCATGGCTCAAGTTGTTGGTTGCGATATAGACGGCATCAATTTCCGGATCTGCGAAAATCGCATCCATATCTTTGTACCATTTGAGACCAAGTGCGTTTGCGGCAGATTCCCGGGCGGGATTCATATCGGTGGCACCGACCAATTCCGCATTGGGAAGCCCGTTGAAACGGGCTTTGTCACAACCGAAACCTTCTTTGGCGATACGGTTTTCGGCGATGCCGCCGAAACCGATGATCGCATATTTGACTTTTTTCATCTGAATTACCCTGTTATCCGGATTACTTCATGTAAGCTTCGGCAACCTTCTTGAATGCGTCGATCATTGCCTGAACGTGGCAGACATCGTAGGTCGGGTGGGTGAAGAAGCTGATGGTGCGGTCGGTCATCCAGTTCGCCATTTTACAGTTGAACTTGGTGTAGTCAATGTTGCGGGAACGGGGATCGTTGAAAGGATATCCGACGGTACCGAAACCTTTGCGGTCGGTATAAGCCTGTTCTTTGTACATTTCCGGCCAGAGAACGCTGTAAACCGGCACGCCTTCGGCGGCGATGGCAGCGATGAATTGTTTGGTGTCGATGCCTTCTTTGAGTTTGTCGGTATCGATGACGAATGGAGCCCACCAGAAGGAGTTCTGACGTTCTTCAGTATCCACCGGGCAGTATTTGATCAACGGATGATCTTTGAGCTGTTCGATGAGCATTTTACCGTTACGGATACGGTTTTTGAGGTTCCAGTCGTCGAAACGTTCCAGTTCGCACAGACCGATCTGGCTCTGCATTTCAGTCATGCGGAAGTTGAAGCCGACGCGACGGTGGATGTAGAGCTGTTTGCCTTCCATTTCCAGCAGGTTGAGTTTGGCTTTGACGTCATAACCGTGGTCACGGAAAGAACGGCATTCCCAGGCGAGGTCTTCATCATTGGTGACGACCATACCGCCTTCACCGCCGGTGGTGAAGTGTTTGCTCTGGCAGAAACTGAAGCAGCCGACATTACCGATGGTACCGGCTTTTTTGCCTTTGTAAACACCGCCGAAGCACTGGGCGCAGTCTTCAACAACATAGAGGTTGTGTTTTTTGGCGATTGCCATGATGGGATCCATATCGGCGACCATACCGTAGAGGTGGACGACGACGATTGCTTTGGTGCGTTCGGTGATGGCAGCTTCGATCTGATTGGGATCGATCAGGTGGTCGGTGCCGCAGTCGACGAACACCGGAAGCGCACCGGCCTGCAGGGCGCAGAAACTGGAAGCGATAAAGCTGTAGGAAGTACAGATGACTTCATCACCGGGGCCGACACCGAGGCTGGCGAGAGCGGTATGCAGCGCGCAGGTGCCGTTGGCAACGCTGATGGCATGGTTGACGCCGAGCCATTCAGCCCATTTTTTCTCGAATTCCATACCGACTTTACCGGTCCAGTAGTTGACTTTGCCGGATTTCAGGATGTCGGTGATTTTGTCATAGACAGCGGGGTTGAATTGCGGCCAGCCGGGGAAAGTATCGTTATAAACTTTCGCACCGCCATTGATAGCCAGGTCTTTGATGTCGATTGCCATTTTTGTTCCTCCTTGTTTTGGGTTTGGCTGACACATTTTGTTATAAAGCAACCGGTGAGAACCGGTATGACAACTGTTTGTTTGCCGGATTGTCGCCCCGCAGCACACCGAGCAGCAGGTCGACTGCCAAAGCGGCATATTCTTCGATATTCTGTTTGAAAAGCATCATTTTATCAGATGGATATTTTTCCCCGAGTTCCGCGTGGATGATCGTCGCGATACGCGGCAGATAAGTTACTTGCGGCAACTGACGAGAAATCAGTTCCGCCAGCAATCCGCTGACGATGGTATCGTCGTCGCTGACGATGCCATCCGGACGGGAATTTTCCGGCATGGCCAGCAGTTTTCCGGCGATGTTCACGCCGCCGTCGTATGAATTGCCGACAAACGCGGGCAGGGCGCCGCCGCGCAGGGACAACTGCTCTGCTGAAGCGCACAGCTGAACGATGTTGCGGCATCCGCAATTTTTCAATGCTTCCACAGCATCACTGATGAAACGCTTGACTTCGATGACGACGCCGAGAGGCATGGATTCATGGTCATCGTCGCCAATAAAGCAGCACGGAATATCATTTTTCTCAAGTTTCTGCTGGGCGGCTTGAGAAAATTGGCACAGTGAAATTATTCCGTCGCACCGTTTTTCCACGACGGCTTGTTCCAAGCCGGGGAATTCGCTCAAAGCAGGGAAGGGGGACTCTGCCGGATCAGTACTTTGGAAAAAGGTCAGGCAACGGCAATTTTGTTCATTAAGCAATTTCTGGATGAAACCGGCAAGAGTTGCGGCATAAGCACTGCCGGCAAGTTTGCGGATAGCAACTGCAACAGTGCGTCCGGTGAGATGTCCTCCGGCAGGATCAGCGACAAACAGCCCGACTTTATCCCGGACTTCCAGCATTCCAAGTTTACAGAGAGAATCCACCGCTGCGGCAATAGTCTGACTGCCGAATCCGAATTCCGCCCGCAGTTTAGCATACGGCGGCAAGCGGTCTCCGGTGGTCAGACCATTGTCCTGAATGTAGGTGATAAGCGCATTTCTTGCGCTCTCCACCCGGCGCGGCAATTCAACAGCAGACTTCATTTATTGACCCGGTTAAAAATTATTATTCATTTGTATACTAATTTTAGTATACGCCTATTAATATAACCTCTTTTTTGCGATTTTCAATAGAAAAATGCCACAAAATTGCCAAGATTTATAACTTTTTTTATAAAATTTCAGAATGACTATAAAAAAAGGCGAAAAATTTACCGTTGGGTCATTTTTCGTCTTTTCCGGTATTGCCGGATACTTTGACTTGATTGAACCGGGATTTTTTTCCGGAATTCTGTTTGTCTGCTGAACCGAAAAAAAACGTTATACCCTGTTTTATTACAGAGTCGACCAAAGTGTTATTTTCCAACATATTATTACTGCTTTTTTGCAGAGAAAGCCCCTGCTGCCGCAGGGCAGTGAATAAGTCCGTCCCATCTTCCAGGTTCATATTTTCAGCGATGTTGACCTCAACCGAAAGCGGCAAAGTTACTGCCGGTTTGCCGGTTCGGTCGTCCAGAACATTCATTTGGCACTGTTCCATGATAAGATAAGATTTTTTCAGTTGATCTTTGTTTTTATTGCCGTTTCCGGAAGTTTTTTTCAGGTTATTTGCCGTTTGATTTTTTCCTCTGCCGGCAAATAGTGCGGCTAAAGAGTCTATTATCACCGTGACATTATATTCTCCTGAAGAGTTGTATTCCGAGGTGAAATCAAATCCGGATATCCTTATCAGATCGACTTCCGGATACACTGTAAAAACAGTTCCGGGGGTGTATTTGATTTCCAAATCAGCATTTGTCAGCATTTTTGTTGCCTTGAAGGTTGCCGGATTGTTGATATTCACGCATTTGATATTCAGCGTGCCATCGGTCAGCGAACCGTTGATTTCCCTGATATTTACTCCGAAGCCGGTTATGTTGTTTTTTTCTCTGGTATCCTGCCATTCCAGAATTATGTTGTCCAATTGATATTTCCTGATTTTGAGGCTCCATGGTTTTACTGTTTGCTCCGGAATGACAGCTGTTTGCAAGATCTGCTGCTCCGGATGGCGTGATTTTTGCAGAGAAAAAATATGATCGGCAGCGGACAGGATATTGAAGTCGTTTTTTTCAAGCGCTTCAGCCCGGATGTACACGTTTTCAATATGGAGATCATTGATATTTATTTCTTTGGAAAACAGTGAAAGTATGTCTGTATCAACAAATATATTGCCGATTTCGATCATGGCAGGTGAGCTGAATCCGTCCGGGTTGGATATTTTTACCCCTCCGGCGTGAACGGTACCGTTAAAAAGGGAAACAGCAAACTGCTCAATGGAGATTTCTGAACCGGTGAATTTATGTCCGGCGGCGGTTAGATACTTCAACGCAATAAAATCAAACAAACTTATGAATAGCAGCATTAAAGCCAACAGTGTGCCAAGTGTCCACAAGAGTATTTTTAAAGTCGTTTTTATTCCGGATCGTCCCGGATACGGATTATCCGGCGACGATTTACTTTTTGTGCGCCGCAAATGGAAACAGATTTTTCTTGACAGAATTTTACTTTTCCAATCTTTCATTGTGCATGCCATTTTTTTATTTGAATCTGGGGAAAAGTCCACGCAGCAGATCACCGCTTGCTTTTCCGCAATTTTTGAGTAATTTTATCCCCGGGCCGGTGGTTTTATCCAGCTGTTCGATAAATAACTTTGCCGGATTGGTTATTCCGTCGCACTCTTTTTCCAGTAAGGCGGCAATACTGTGGATCGTATTGACCGGATCACTGTTTGAACTGCTCTCGATGACCATATTTTTTTGCGATTGTGCCAGCGGCACTTTTACCGGTATTTTCTGTCTGGCATCAAATATGGCAAAAGAACTGTCTGTCAGAGAGAATTGTTTGATGATAATCGGAGAGTCGTTTCCGGTTTCCGGCACAGCAGGAGCAGGAGTTGCCGGCTCGGGGGAGCAAACGAATTTGTCTTTGGCAATCAGGGTACACACTGCATCTGCACTTTCATGGATGTTGCTTTTTCCGTTTTCTCCGAATTCCAATTTTACATGCATTCCTTTCACTTCAAGTGAGTCCAGCGACTGGACAACCGCTCCGGCAGGGAAAGCCGCCTGTATCGAATCCAGAGTCAGTAAATGGGCGGAACGGCTGTAATTGCGCGGATTGCATATTTTTAAATCAGACAATCCGAACCATCCCCGGGCACGCGAAAAAACAACTTTTCCAACCGAACAATTCAAGCCGCTGACATTGCTGTTTTTGCGTCGGTCAAGCAGAAAGAAACGACCATTATTCATAGTATAGTTGTCTACGATTACGCTGTCTGCTTTTTCCGCAGATGATCCGCGGGCGAGATCGTCAGAGGCAAACGGCGAAATGAGAGCCTGCAGCGCTTCGGCAAATTTGTAAACATTAGTACGGTTGTTCTCGTTCAGTACAGCAACCGCACTTATTCCGTTGAAATCAACTTTTCTGATCACGGTGACCGGAGAAGTCAATGATTCCGGGACAAAATCAAAGAGGGCTGATTCAAGTTTCAACAGTTTGATATTCTGCAGAGCCGGGTCGGATATTTCTAATTTTTTTACACCGAGTGAACCTCGGTTCCAGGAGCCGTAAATGTCGGAAAAACGCACGTCAAAATCACTGCCGCGAAGTTCTCCGGATCGGAGGTCCCGGACTCTCAAAACGCCGTTTTTCAATTCAAAAGATTCGACTTGCAATTCCGTTGTTTCGCTGCTGTTCAGTGCGTTATCCGGCACATCCACGGCATTGATGGCATCGACAGCAATATGTATGTCGGAATATTGCCTGTCGTACAAATTGGCGGTTGCACTGAGGTTTTCAGCATGGAACTTGCGGATTTGTACTTTTGGAGAGAAAATTGACTCCGGAACAAATTCAACATTGACATGCTTCAGATTCAACAGGTCGCTGCCGGTACTGCGAATAGTGGAAACGCTTACATTTTTCAGAACTGTTTTGCCGTTCGTCAAAGAGCCGTGGAAAATTTTGCATTTTGCCGTTACGCCAGCGGAATTTGCTTCATCCTGCAGCGATACAGAAATATCGCGGATGGTGAAATCATGAACTTCCGGCAGCTCCTGGTGGTGTTCTTTGTCCATTGCCGGGGGGAGGCAGGTTCCAAACGTATCAACAATATTTCGCAGGGCATTGAGTTCCTGTCCTCCGGTACTGAAACGGATCTTGATGCTGTTGATTTCACAGTTGCGGATCGACGAAAATACCGATTTCCCAGGAATTGATTGAAATTTCAGCAGGGCAGAATTGATTTCGAGCATACTTGCCCGGTTCTGCCCGGAAGGGATGATCTGCAGACCGTGTAATGCAGCCATGCCGGATTTTGAATTGCCGGCAAGGGAGTTGAACCGAATGGAAAAACCGTTGATGTTTTTATTCCGGCGCAAGTCTGTCGTGATCAGAGCTGAATTTTTTAATTCAAGGTTTTCAATGACAAAATCCGGGCAGCTGGAATTTTTTTCCGGAGCAGAGGATGAAAATAAGGTTGAAAATGAATCGGCAAAGCTCTGGAAATTCAGTTTCTTTTCAGCGCTGATTTCCGGATAGATCCGGAGATTGCGCACCTCCAGTTCCCGGATGATGATCGTGTCGGCAAATACCGTTTGCGGGACGATCGAACAGTACAGCGAATCTGCTGTCAGCATATTGCCGGAACTGAATCCGTCAGGATTGGCAACTTGCAGGTTGATGATTTTCAGATATCCCTGCGAGATAGAAATTTCCACTTTGTCAGCCGAGATTTGGCAGCCGGTAAGACGGCTGCCGGCGACGGTTATTCCGAAGTGGATCAGCGGATCCAGAAAAACGATTGCGGCAACCAGCAGAAAAAAGAGCAGAACAAGCGCATAACAGGATATTTTTGCCAGCCATTTTATCAGAAAAAAACGACACTTGACTGTCCCTTGATCATTCTGATGCTTGCGCTGATGTCTCTTGCGGAACAGTCTGATTTTTTGTCGGATTTTTTTTAACCATGACTTTTTATTCATTGACGATGCTCATCGGTCACGGACAGTATTTTGCTGCCAGTTTTTCCAGTGCGGCGATCTGCTTGGCTGAAAGCGTTTTCCCTCTCTCTGCCTGACGTGCGATGGATTGGTAAAACTTTTTCTCATCAAAAGCGAAGCGGCCTTTTTTTGCCGGAGTTTCCCATTCTTTGACTCCGGCAAGTTTGCGGAGCAATTGTTCGACATCTGCAGAAACGGTTTTTTCCTGCGGATCTGCTGCTGGCAGTTCCAGTTGCAGTATCCGGAATACCTCATCCTGATTGACCAGTTGATCTTTGTACTTGCCGACCAGTTTTTTCAGTGCCGACAATTGTTTGTCACTCAACGCTTTGCCATCTGCCGCCTGCCGTTTGAGGGATTTGAAAAATTTTCCCTCATCAAAGGAGTAGCGACCTGGTTTTACTTCCGGGAATGTTACGTTGCTGAAAGCCTCAAAAACCGGCATATAACCGCCGTTTTCCGGGATCGGTGGACGGGTGTTTTCCACTTCCTGGCGTTCCTGCAGGCGCATCGCTGCTTCGCGGATGCCTTGCTGCAGGGCTTCCGGGAGCCTTGCTGTTTTGCTGTCCAGCTGTCCGGCGTATTTCGCCGCCATGGTCAAAAGAGCCTGGAATTGTTTTTCGCTCATTATACCTGTCGAATCAAATTTTTCCCGGATGGAAGCAACAAAATGTCCGTCGTCAAACGTTTTTCTGCCGACTTTCTGCTTCGGATCAAATTGTATATCATCAAAAAGAGCAATGATGGCGGATGCATCCGATGAGTCCGGGGCACCGCTGTTTTTTGCGGCAGAGAGCCACGGTGAAAAGCGGTTGTAAAAGTCTGACATCATCAGTACCCACGGTAAAGATCCCTCTTCGACATCGTCCAGTTTTTTCTCCATTTGAGCAGTGAAACCGATATCGAACAGTTCCGGAAGTTTTTCAACGAGGAAGTCGTTGACGGTGAAACCAAGTTCGGTCGGCAGGAGTTTATTCTGCTCCTTGCTGACATAACTGCGGTCCTGGATCGTCCGGATGATCGTCGCATAGGTCGATGGTCTGCCGATGCCGTTTTCTTCAAGAAGTTTGATCAGGGATGCTTCGGTGAATCGCGGCGGCGGTTCAGTGAATTTCTGTTCTTTTTCAAAATCGGTCATCGTAAGTTGATCTCCGACTTTGAGTGAACGCAGAACTGCCGGACGGCAATCCTCTTTTTCTTGAGAAGAACTGTCGCTGGACAGTGTGAGGAAGCCGGGGAATACCGTTAATGTCGCGGTAGTCCGGAAAAGGTAATCGGATTTGTCGTTCCCGTGAATGAGAACATCTGCGGTGACCAGTTCCTGTCTGGCCTGCGCCATTTGGCTGGCAACAAAACGTTTCCAGATCAGCGTGTAGAGTTTCAACTGCGGAGCATCCAGCAGACCTGCCAGTGATTCCGGAGTGCGCCGGACGTCGGTCGGACGGATCGCTTCATGTGCTTCCTGGGCGGCGGCTTTGTTCTTGTAATAGTTGAATTTGGGTGGCAGAAATTCCGGTCCGTAATTCTCTTTGATGAATTCTGCCGCGGCGAATTGAGCTTCTTTGGCGATGGTTACCGAGTCGGTTCGCATATAGGTGATCAAACCGGCGGAATTTCCGTTGCCGAGATCCACACCTTCATACAATTGCTGGGCGTAACGCATGGTGCTGGTCGCCGAATAGTGCAGCAGCTGGTTGGCAGCCTGCTGCAGAGTGCTGGTGGTAAACGGCGGGTAGGGATTGCGTTTGCGCTCCTGGGTGGTGACCGAAGAAACTTCCGGAATGGAACCGCCTTTTACGGCACGTTCCACATGGTCGGCTTCGGCGGCAGAAGAAACGGTGAAATCTTTTTGATTGATCTTGAAAAGTCGGCTTTTTATGGAGATTTTTTCTGTCGAAACGAATGTTGCGGCAAAGTTCCAGTACTCTTCCGGAGTGAACGCGAGAATTTCCCGTTCCCGTTCCACGATCAGTCGCAAAGCGGCAGATTGGACACGGCCGGCGCTGCTGCCTTTGCCGAGTTTTCTCCATAATAAAGGACTTACCTGATAACCGACGATGCGGTCGAGGACTCTGCGGGCCTGTTGGGCATCGACCAGATTCTGATTGATATCGCCTTTTTGGGCAATGGCATTTTCAATGGCCTGCCTGGTGATCTCATGAAAAGTTACCCGGTGAAATGCCGATTTTTTATTGGCAGCGGCAAGCACATTTTTAAGGTGCCATGCGATAGCTTCGCCTTCGCGGTCAGGGTCTGTTGCCAGATAGATTTCGTTGGATTTTTTTGCTGCCTCTTTCAAGTTTTTTACCACCGGTCTGCTGCGCGGAGTGTCAACATATTGCGGGGCGAAATCATTTTTGATATCAATACCGAAGTCATGCTCCGGCAAATCCCGGATATGTCCCATAGAGGCGATAATATCATAATCACTGCCCAGCATTCTGCTTATGGTACGGGCTTTGGTCGGAGATTCGACGATCAATAATTTGGCCATAAAAACTGCTTCCTTAACTTTTTTGCACACGCTTCCCGCGTGCGCGCATATTCGTACACAAAATTAAATTATCACGTGAAAGCCGCTTTTGTCAAGTGCAGAATAAAAATATTTTTAAGGAAAAATAAAAAACTGCTGGTTTTTAATCGTGTCCGGTGTATATTATATTCCGGAACTTGAATGAGATTTGATCGCAAAGGAGGTAGAGTATGAAAAATTTTGGGATGTTGACGATAGTTGTTGTGATGCTGATTCTGACCGGATGTGTATCCGGCAGTGCGGATACTCTCATCCAATCGGATATTACCTTGCAGGAGTTGGAGAAAAAAATGAACGAAGCCACTGATCCCAAGGGATTGTTTGCTTCCAGTAAGAGTTACATCATGCGGCAGGAGATCTGTGAAAAGCACTTCCTGGAAGATGACGAAATATCCATGGTTGAGGTTAAATTTGAGAAGCCCGGCAAATTTGCCATTACCACCTATGAAGATAATCAGCCGGTTACAGTCATCTGTACCAACGGTAAGCGTGCCTGGATGGTCGAATGCAAAGACCGCCGGGAGATCCCGTTGAGCAAAGAAGGCATCCGGCGGGTGGAGATGCTTTCCAGTCTGGGGCGTCCCGGTTCAGGAGGGTATTCGGCGGTGTTTCCTAAAGTGGAACTTCACAAGTGTACGAATGAAGATGGGGTATTTTATCGGGTCACTTGCTATGGAGAATTCCAGAAAGAACCGATGTATTTCTATATCGGGGTCCGGGACTTTTTGTTGCGTATGGTTAAAATGAAAGTACGAGTCAATGCCGATACGGCGTATGACTATGAAAACCGCATTTTTGATTACGAAATGCGTGACGGAGTGCTTATTCCCATGAAAACAAAAATCCGGCAGAACGGGGCTGTTCAGGAGAGTAAAGTTATTTATTATAAACTTAATCCGAAAATTCCAGCCAGGGATTTCTTGCCGCCGGTTCTTTAATATGATGGCGGATTGTGATGGTCGCAGAGCCGGAAGGACGGTTCTGCGATTGTTTCATTATTCAGAAACGCATGGATAAGTTGTTCCGGATCGGGATCTTTACCGGCATTGAGCCAGTGTATTTGATGACCTTCACGTTCCATTTTCCGGAAAAATATATCCTGCCGTTTGGCAAATTGCCGGATTTTATTGAGCAGGGAGGTTTTCATTTCAGATTCGGAATATTTTCCTTGCAGGAATAGGGAAATTTCCCGGTATTCCAAGCCGAATGATTCGAGTTTATCAAAGCTGACCAGTTGTTCAGTGTGCAGTTTTTTTACTTCATCGATCATACCGGCGGCGAAACGGGCCTCCAGGCGTTGTTCGATCCTGGAGCGGACTTCTTTACGGGGATAGAGTACCCCGATAATAAGCGGTGTGATGTCAAAAGGAGGCGTAAATGATGCAGGAGCATCCGGATTCTGCCGGATGCGCGGAGTATCGTAACTGCGCGGCGGCAATGCTCCGCCCGGCAGCCGGTAACCGTCAAGGATCGCCGTTATGTAAAGAGCCGTTCCGCCGCAAATCAACGGTAGTTTGCCGCGGCGGTGGATATCTTCGATCGCCGCCCAGGCATCCCGGCAGAAGCGCCCGAGATTATAGGTTTCCGAAGCCGGATCGGCGATGTCGATCAGATGATATGGTATATTTCCGTATTCTTCGATATCTTTGCCGGAACCGATATCCATGCCGCGATACACCTGTCTGGAATCAGCACTGATGATTTCGCCGTTGAATTTTTCTGCCATTTTTACCGCAAGGGCAGTTTTTCCGGTGGCTGTCGGGCCGGAAATTACCACAATTTTGACATTATTTTCAAAAACCTGCATTATTTTTGCACTCCTGATTTGAATTGCGACAGTTGTCTGTATTATATTATGAAACATGAAATTGTTTTTGTCAAATCAAAATGGAGTTTTTTTTAATGGAAATGCAACAAACTGTCGCCGGAAGTGCTGTTTTTTCCGGAATCGCCCTGCATACAGGGGCCCGGGCAACTGTCAGACTGCATCCGGCCGCTGAAGACAGCGGGATCATTTTCCGCCGGGTCGATCTGCCGGGAAAACCGGAAGTCCGGGCTCTGGCTTCCAACGTGGTGGATGTCCAGCGCGGTACGACGATCGCCCAGGGGACGGGGATCGTGTACACTGTTGAACACATCATGTCTGCGCTGCATGCCTGCAAAATAGATAACTGCATAGTGGAAATGAACGGTATGGAACCTCCCATTGCGGACGGCAGCAGCCTTCCTTACTACGAATTGATCATGGAAGCCGGTGTCGCTGTGCAAAACAAACCTGCCCGGACTTTTACACCGGACGTTCCGGTTGCTGTTTGCGGAGGGAAAACCCAGGTGGTTCTGCTTCCGGACCCGGAAAAACTGTCCGTCAGTTGTGTGACCAGTTTCAAAAATTGTCCATTCGATCCCCAATTTTATCAATATGAGCTGGAACAGGAGAGTTATGCCAGAGAAATCGCTCCGGGAAGAACTTTTGTTGATTACAGTGACCTGCGGATGCTGCTTTCGGTCGGATTGTGCAAAGGCGGCAGTCTGGATGCGGCAGCGATCATCCATGACGGTGCGATCATTTGCAAGGATAAATTGCGTTTCGACAATGAGATCGTCCGGCACAAGATCATGGATGCCATCGGCGATATTTATCTTGCCGGATGCCGTATTACCGGAAAACTTATTGCGGTTTGTCCGGGGCATCCGAAAAATGTTGAACTTGCCGGTAAACTGCTGGCAATGATAAATGAGAAAAACAATCAGTAAGTGTTGTGTAAAATATTAAAGGAGTAAAACGTATGTCAGAAATTCTGCAAGTCAATGAGATCGCTGCCAAACTTGGTTTGAAATCTCCGTGGAAACTGTTGGATTGCGCCCGCAAAAATGATGAAACCCATTTTGCCGGGTTTAAGAATTTTACCGCCAATGAACAGTTTTTTACCGGACATTTTCCGGTTCATCCGATCGTCCCCGGTGTATTGCAGGTGGAAGCCATGCGGCAGTTGTGCTGCTGTTTTCTGCCCGGTAAAGCCAGTGAAAAACGGATCAGCAAGTTGGAAAAGGTAAAATTCCGCAACCCGATCGTCCCCGGTGACCGGATAGTTGTAGAGGCGGAAGTCGTTTCAGAAGAATCCGGTGTGTGGGTGATCAAGGCGGCCACTAAAAGCAATTCAGGAGTCTGCTGCGAAGCCGTTCTTACCATTTGCAAGTGCGAAGAAGCCGTCGGCGGTATCAAAGACATTCCCTCTTTGGATTGTGAATGTCCCCGCAACAGCGAAATCGCCATGGATACCGATAAGGTCATGCAGTTGATCCCGCACCGGTTCCCATTCCTGCTGGTCGATTATGTCTCCAAAGTTGAAGGCAGCCGGGTGGTCGCTGTTAAAAATATTTCCGGTAATGAGCCATTTATCGAGGCTGGTTTCAACGCTGTTCCTGATGTGTTGTTGTGTGAAATCGCTGCTCAAAGCGGTTGTACCAGCGTGCTTGCCCGTCCGGAAAATGCCGGTAAACTCGGATTTTTCATGGCGATCAATAACGCTGTTTTTCATCGGCAGATCCTGCCCGGCGAGCAGATGGTGATCGATCTGGATATGCCGGAGAGCAAATCCCGTTTCGGAAAAGGTGCCGGTGTGATCCGGGTCGACGGGGAAGTCGTCGCCGAAATGGCATTGATGTTTGCCATTGTTGAAGCGTAATCAGATAAACGGAGGTGCGACATGGCTCTTTGGGGAGGTCGTTTCGGAGAAGAAACGCAGGATGATGTGAAGCGTTATTCCGAATCCATCAGTTTTGATCAGAGACTCTACAAGCATGATATTGCCGGCAGCAAGGCTCACGTGGCGATGCTGGCAAAGCAGGGGATCATCCCGCAGGCATCTGCTGATGCCATCCGGGCGGAACTGGACAGGGTGTGTGAACGTATCGAAAAAGGTGATTTCGCTTACGATATTGCCAAAGAAGATATCCACATGCATGTGGAAAGCGCTCTTATCGATGTCTTGGGGGCAGAGGGGGCCCGGGTCCATTCCGGCAGAAGTCGCAACGATCAGGTGGCGTTGGATTTCCGGCTCTATCTGCGTGATGCTGTTGACCGGCTGGTTGCCAAGATCCGTGGATTTCAGCGGGAATTAGTGGCAAAGGCCGATGCTGAAAAAGAGACCATAATTCCCGGATTTACCCATTTGCAGCATGCCCAGGTGGTTCTGCTTGCGCATCATCTGCTCGCGTATGTGGAAATGTTTGACCGGGATGCCGGGAGACTGCTTGACTGCCGCAAGCGGATCAATGTTATGCCGCTGGGATCCGGGGCGCTTGCCGGTTCCACGCTGCCGCTGGATCGGGAATTCGTCTGCCGGGAACTGGGATTTGACCGGATCACCCGCAACAGTATGGATGCTGTGGCGGACCGGGATTTCGCTATTGAATTTACCGCTGCTCTGGCGACGATGGCGATGCACTTTTCCCGGCTTTCTGAAGATCTTATTTTGTGGAGCAGTCAGGAGTTTGACTTCATCGAATTGAGTGATGCTTTCTGTACCGGTTCCAGTTTGATGCCGCAAAAGAAAAATCCGGATGTTTGTGAACTTACCAGGGGAAAAACTGCCCGCGTTTACGGCGCACTTACGGCAATGCTGACCTTGTGCAAGGGCTTGCCGATGACCTATAACCGGGATATGCAGGAAGATAAAGTCGCGGTGTTTGATGCACTGGATACCGCTGAATTGATGCTGGCGGTATACCCGCCTATGATCCGGGATATGCGGGTCAAAAGAGAGAATATGGCTGCTGCCGCCGCTGATCCGGCGCTCATGGCTACTGATATTGCCGAGAAACTCGTCGAATTGGGGGTGCCTTTCCGGGATGCTCACCACCGGGTCGGGGCATTTGTGAAATATTGTAAAGACCGAAATATGGCGCTGGATCAGGCAACGTTGGCAGAAATGCAGGAGACCATTCCGGAAGCAACTGCCGAATTTCTCACCCTTTTTGACCCCCGGGAAAGTGTCGCCAAGCGGCGGCTTGCCGGCGGTACCGGTTTCGAGCCGGTGGCAAATCAGGTGGAATTCTGGAAAAAAGAACTCTTTTGAACTTGAAAAAAGCAGTTCTTTGTGCTATATTAACAAAATAAGTATTCTGACTGATCCAAATCTGGCCGGAGCAGTCGGAGATAATTCAACCCAAAGGTGGCTTGCCGTAAACGCAAAATGAGGCGTTGAAAAGCACCGCAAAAAGAAAGGAAGATGCAAAATGGCCAAAGTTACGATCAACGATCTCTTGGAAGCAGGTTGTCATTTCGGACACCAGACCCGTCGTTGGAACCCCAAAATGAAAAAATATGTCTATGGTGCCAAAAACGGTATCAGCATCATTGACCTGACCAAAACCATGCGTCAAATCGCCGATGCCTGCAACTTCCTGCAGAAAGTCGTCAGCGATGGCGGCGATGTGCTTTTTGTCGGTACCAAACGTCAGGTGCGTGAGCTGGTGGTCGATCTCGCCGAAAAAACCGGTATGTTCAGCATCTCCGAGCGTTGGCTCGGTGGTACTCTTACCAACAATCAGACCATCCGCAAAAGCATTGACAAGATGAAAGAAATCGATGGTATTCTCGCCAGCGATGCTGTCAATGGCATGAAGAAAAAAGAGATTTCCGCTCTTACCCGCCGGGTCGAGAAACTGCATCGGGATCTGGATGGTATTGCCAGCATGAAAAAACTTCCCGCTGCGCTGATCGTTATCGACGTTTGCAACGAGATCAATGCCGTTCGTGAAGCCAACAAACTGAATATTCCGATCGTTGCTCTGGTCGATACCAACGGCGACCCGTCCATGGTCGATTATCCGGTTGCCACCAACGATGATGCGGTGAAATCTGTTCAGATCATCACTGATCTTTTCGGTGAAGCGATCAAAATCGCCAAAGAGATCCATCTGAAACGTGTCACCGAAGAACGTGATGCCGCCGAAGCCGCCAAAAAGATCGCCCAGGAAAACGCCGACGAAGCCGAAGCTGCCGCTCCGAAAGCTCCGCGTAAACGTGCTGCCAAAAGCGATGCCGCTGACAAACCGGCCCGTAAACGTACTGCCAAAAAAGCTGAAGCCGCTCCCGAAGCTGCTCCTGCTGAATAAGAGTAATCAATTTATTAAATCAGGTGAATAAAATGGCTGCAATTTCTGCAAAAATGGTTTCCGAGCTCCGGGAAAAAACCGGTGCCGGTATGATGGATTGCAAAAAAGCTCTGGTCGCCGCTGACGGTGACATGGAGCTGGCGATCGAGAATCTGCGTAAATCCGGTGTTGCCAAAGCCGAGAAAAAATCCGGCCGTGCCACCGAACAGGGCAAAGTCTGGACTAAAATCAACGGCAATGAAGCTGCTATCGTTGAAATGCTCTGCGAAACTGACTTCGCTGCCAAAACTCCGAAATTCGGTGCTTTGGTCGATGCCATGCTCGATGGAGCTATGAAAATCGACGGCAATGGCGATGTCGCCGCGGCTGTCAACGAACAGGAAGCTGCGATCATCACCAGCCACATTGCCACCATCGGTGAAAACATGTCTCTGCGCCGTGCAGAGAAGTGGGTTGCTTCCAACGGCTCCTGCTTTGCCTCCTATCACCACATGGATGGTCGTGTCAGCGTGCTGGTCGAAGTCGAAGGCGAGAGCGATCCCGCTTTCCTCAATGATCTGTGCCTGCACATCGCTGCATTCAGTCCCCGCTACATCAGCAGCGCTGATGTTCCGGCTGAAGTTATTCAGAAAGAAAAAGAGATCGCTGCTGCAGCTGATCCGAAACTGGCGAATAAACCTGCTGAAATGCTGGACAAAATCCTTGCCGGTAAAATTAATCGTTTCTTCAGCGAAATCTGCCTGGAAGATCAGCCTTGGGTCAAGGATGACAAATCCAGCTTGAAAAAATTGAAACCGAACGCCAAAGTCAAACGCTTTGTCCGCTGGGCGATCGGCGAAGAACTCTGATCCCCAGAGTTTTTTCAAAGTAAATCAAAGAGGCTGTCACGAGACATGAAGTGCACCCCAAAAGTTGGACACAACTTTTGAGGTGTACTTTTTTATGGAAAAAACACAAAAGAAACAACGTCAGTATTGCGTAGAATTCAAACTTTGTGCTATATTAGATAAGCTCGAGAACG
>SUWL01000099.1 GCA_015061495.1 Lentisphaerota bacterium | reverse complement strand
TCCGATATGACGCGCCTTTTCCGGAGAGATCCGGACGTTTTTAGTTAAAGCTCTTACTTCCATAATCTGCTTTCTTTCGTTTTTTTCTCCAAGCCGTATACATTTCCCGGCGGGAGCGTTTCCGCCGTTCTTGACGGCCCGACTCTTTTTCCTCCGCCGCTGCACTGCTGCTCTGCCTTCCCACAGGGAGCTGCCTTGGACAGAAACGTTTTTCGCACGTCCTTAATATATAAGGACACGTTTCCATCTGCCGCACCGGCTTTACGGAACATGCTCAAGACATCGGATCGTCACGATACGCTGTCGCCCGGCTCCATTGACAGCATCTTTTAATGAAGCCGCGCCTGCAACGCACCGTGTTTCCACGTCTTTTGCTCCTCAATAAGGGTACAATAATCCCTTCCCCAATATTGAAGATTTTATAAAATACCACGAAAATGGCGGTTTTTCAAGTTTTTTTCTCAAAAAAACGTGATTTTTCGGCTTTTTTTTACGAAAAACCGGCTTTTTCACCATCAAACACCCATTTTTGCATTTTTTTGACGTAAAAAGACAAAAAAGATCCCGGAATGGTGTTCCGGGATCACTGAATGGGCAAAAATCACTCAATTACCAACTGCAGATCTTTCAACTCGGTAACAGCGGCGGGGGTGGTGCCGTTGCAGTTGATGTAAAGTTTCAGTGCCTCGACCTCTTCAGCGGGCGGGAAACCTTTGCCGTCAAATTCTCCGGTTTTGAGAGTACCGGACATGGAAACGGAAAACTCCTTCCAGTCATAAGTCAGGCTCGAATAGTAAACCATGCGGTTGTAGTAGCTGTAACCGGTATGCAGACGTACCAGAGAACCTGCCGGCAGATCGAACTTCATCGCATACGGCAGCGTGATCATGATCGTACCGTCAGCAGCGGTTTCCAGTTTCCGGAATTTTTCGCCGCCGGAGACATTTTTATTGGGGATATCGGACATATCGCGTTTGACTTTGAATGCGACCTGATAACCGGGAATGGCGCGCCAGACTTTGGGGTTTTCAGCTTTGACTGAAATGACCCGGTCGCCTTTTTTGACATCTTTGGCAAGCGTACCATAAGAATCTTTGACCGCCCGGAAGGAAGCCAGCGGGAAAGCGGCTTCTTCATCATTGAGCAGAATAAAGCCCAGACCGAAGTTGCTTTTTACCGAACCGGGCGCCAACCGGACCTTGCCGCGCAAAGTGTACTTTTTATTGCGGTGGATCCGGGGGTAGTCCACGGATGTAAGCGTGACTCTGCCGGAAACTTTGATACTGCCGTCGGGCAATGCGGTGACGGCGGATTCTTCACGCCACACGCCGGGATCGCACAAGTTGACGATCTCTGCCGCCGGGACGACTGCTGCCGCCGCCAATGAAAAGAAGATGGATAAAAACTTTTTCATAAGAGTATTCCTGAATATTTCCGATCTCATTCGATTTCCATGACCAGGTCTTTGAATTCAGTGACCGTGCCTTTGGTCAGCCAGTTGACCATCATATACAGACGGATGGAATCCACACCGGCGGGGAATTTCGCACCTTTAGGAGCGCCCGGAGGGAGCTGTTCGCCGGTGATGGTGGCGGTAAAATCCTGCCATTCAGCGGTGACCGGTTTCATTTTATAGATGTGGAAATAGATGCTGTAACCGGAGCAAAGGCGCACGGCGGTACCGGCGGGGAAATCATATTTCACCGGGTATTTGAGGGTGACGGTCTGGGTGCCGTCGGCATTTTTTTCCACTTTGGCAAGGTTGGCAGTGGTCTTGCTGTTGGGCAGGTCGGAAAGATCTTTCTGTGCCTGGAACATAGCGGACCAGCCGGGGACCGGACGCCAGACTTTGGGATTTTCGGCTTTGATCTTAAAAGATTTGTCACCGTTTTTCACAGCTTCAGCAAGAACCGCATGGCTGTCGCGGATCGGGTAGAAGTTGTTGAGCGGCATGGTCGTGCCGGTTTTGTCAACCAAGGTGAATCCGACATTCAGCTCGGTAGCCGCAGAATCTTTACCCAGACGGACTTTGCCGCGGATGGTGTATTTTTTTGCCGGATCAAGTTTGGCGGGAGTTTTAAGATAGATGCAGTGCATACCGGAAATACGCATCACGCCCTCTTCGGGGGTGCGCATCATGTATTTGTGCTGCCAGACATTTTTATCCATGAGGTTGACGGTTTCCGGAGCGGCAAATGCGGGAACAACTGCCGCCGCCGCAATAACTGAAGCGATATTTTTTTTCATTTTATATTCTCCTTTTAATTACGTTTCATACCAATTTGTTAATCCATTTGAATTTCCACGTGGCGACCAAGATTACGTTTGGTAGCCGCGCCCCATTTGCCCTCCAGCACATTGGTGATCGTATTGACATCAAACACCCAGCCCCTTGAACTGGATTTATGATGTCTGATCCAACCGAACTTATCGAACATTTCCGGTCCATCCACCGCTTCGACATGACCATCAAGCAGCAAACCGTTCAATTTACCGTTATGTCTGGCGTAGGGAATACAATAATCAGAACTGGTCGCCAACACTTCAATAAGGTTTTGAGAAAATCCTTTGGTTGCATTCCCGCCCCAACGTCCGGAATCGGCAATCAACAAAACCCGGGATTCCCCAATTTTAGTAATGGATTTTCTTTTGAAATTGATTGCCCAATGCGCTTCATTCGGCGGAAAATAAGTCAATATACCGTAACCATTATCAATAAGCTGCGCCTGTCTTGCCTGCGCTGCGGGACACATGTATGGTCCGGCATCGGTATGATTTTCTCCATTGGTAAGATATTTGCCAAGCATCAACGCTTTGTTCCACGATCTTCTGCCGTCATCGGACAAACTACGAACATTGTGACTGACAAACGTATCGTTGTAATCACCGCGATACATATTTATGGCATTGCCAATCCCTTTCAACCGGGATGCACAATCGGCAGCAATCCCCCTTTCCCGCGCGGAATTGAGCGCGGGGAGCAGGATAGCGGCAAGGATCGCGATAATTGCAATGACCACGAGCAATTCGATCAGGGTAAAACAGGAGGCTCTTTTAATTTTTTCCATAATCAAAACTCCGTTTTATTATTTCTGTTCTTCTTTCTCAAAATAGGGTCTCAAGGCAATATAGTTAAGCACATTCATCTCTCCGGCAGCGGCTTTGGCATCGGAGAAGGTCAGTGTCACTTCATCATCCAGTGCCCGGAAGATGATCTTTTCAGTATTGCAGATCGGACCGGGGGTGGTACGGGGATTGCCGTTGAAGTGAGTCCGCTGCAGGATTTCCGCATTGGAGAGCGAAACTGCGATCGGGATACGGCGGACTTCCGGACGGTCAGCGATAATGGTATCCAGATCGGCGGTATAGAAATAAAGGGTGTAGGTCTTGCCCTTTTCCAGACCTTTGGCGGTCTGGGAAAGTTTGTTGACTTTGCCCTCATGCTTGGTGAATACCGCAAATTTATCGCCGGTCGCCGAGGAGGACGCCCACAAACGCAGAGAGTTGGTTCCGTAACCGGGATAGTCATCAAGCGTCACATCGCCGGAAACTTTCCAGCCATTCAAGCCGTCGGCAAAATCACTGTTTACCAGATGGCCCGGAGTAAGTTTGAAACCGTATTTCTCCGAAAGCATTCCCTTGTTACCTTCAAAAACGTAGTGCCGCATCAACGCAAATGACCAGCGCAGCAGCTCCTCATCACACGCGTATGATCCCCAGAAACCGACCTTGCCGGCTCCTTCAAAGGCGGGATCATTTGCCACCGCATTCATCTGCATATCCAGGAAGACCTTGTAATCCTGATAGGGATAATGGGCAAGAGTGATGCGCGGATAGAGGCTGAAGTTGCCCAAAAGGATACCGGCTTTGTGGTAAAGCGCCGGAGCGACTTCCTTAAAGATCCACTGATGCTGGGCGAGTTGAGCGACCGTGGCACGCGCCTCCTCTTCATTTTTCTGACTGCGCAGATAGTATTCGATGGCGAGATAGCCCTGCTTGCCGGAAGCATTGGCGCAAGTACCGATGAAGTTAAGTGCTGCCGGGGTGATCGGACCGGTCATATAGGTGACGATCGCCTTGCCGGTGGGATTGGTGTATTTTTTCAATGCGTATGCCAGCGGGTCAAGCAGCGGCGGATAGAAGCACTCCGCTTCATCCAGTGTCATACCGCTGTTGCGTTTGCCGGGGATGCGGGATTTATCCAGCAGTGAAAAGATCGATTCGTGGGAGTTGTTGGCTTTGAGGTTCAAAATTCCCTGATCTTCAAGCAGAATCATACCGTGCTTTCTCATTTCAGCATACTGGGCATCGGAAAAACGTCCGGCGGTAAAGGTGGTCACGCCGCCATTGACATATTTTTTATGAAAAGTCCAGTTGTAATAGCCGTTGCCCGGAGCATAAGCGTGACTTGGTCCGCCGAAGTTGACGACATCCGGGATCAGACGGACGATAAGTTTGCCGTCGGTATCGGCTTTGATCTTGTACACGCCGGCATCCAGCTGGCGGATGACTTCGTTGCGCGGGAAAGTTTCATCAAAAAGTTCTTTACCGTCGAGGGTCACGGCAAATTTGCCCGCTTTCGCCGGTTTGAAACGGATCAGCACAAAACCGTAGCGGGGGTTGGCAGCGGCAAATTCCTGACCGGATTTCAGATCCATTGCACACAATTCGGTGGTGAGATTATTCAACTGTCTGGCGTTTTTCACCTCCGGGATCACGATGGTGCGCACGCTGAAGCTCTCTTCCTGAATGACTTTTCCGGAAGCACGGCTGACCAGTTTCACTGTCATGCGGCTCTCACCATCGGGAATAACTCCGGAAACATCCACGGAAAATCTGCCGAATTGGAAAGGTATCCGTTTGCGCTTGCCGTTTACATCAAAGGATATCTCCACATCCGTACCATCCGGATCGCCGGGAAACGTACCGACCCAGGCGAATTCCAGCACCGGCTTGCTCTGGGGCAATTCCGAGAGCGCGCAAACCGGAACCAGATGCGGTTCAAAGGTGTCCATGGCACTTTTGGAATAACGTTTGGCTTTTTCGCTGATCGCTTCCAGACGGATATCGGCGATATCCATTTCGCCGCCGCCGCGTTTCACGGCGATATCGACGGTGTAAAATTTGTAATTCTCATCCTCAACGGCAGGATCGATGGTGATGATCTTTTCGATTTTGCGCCACTGGGAGAGATTTCGCGGCAGACCGAAAAGCGAATTGGTTTTGTTGAATTTCGCCCACGGTCCGGTGCCGACCGAAATACCGGACTCCTTATTCGCCAGGTTGCGGGTACGGAAATAGGCACTCAAGCGGTACTTTTCACCGCGTACCAGAGTCAGGTTGTTCTGTTTGAGTGCCAGCGTGTCCCCGCGGCTGATCAGACGGATAAAGGGCCGGTTGCCCGGACCGCCGGAAGTGTGGTACTCATACTTGCCGCCGGTGGAGTTCACATACGCCCAGTAGGGCGGGAACTTGCCGAGGTTGGATTGCAGAGAACCATTCATCAAGAGGTTTTCCGCAGCTCCGGAGGACACTGCCGCAGCAAGAACTGCAGCTGCCGTCAGTTTTTTCATAACACTTTCTCCTTTTGAAAAAAATATGGGGTTACACAAATATTATTCAAAACAGTCTCTTCACCGGGGGCAGCCTGACGGTTGTCAAAGATCACTCTGACCTCCGCCGAATCCGCCCGGAAAATCACCTTATGGGTGTTGAGCCGGACATTTTGTGATTTCTCGCCGGCAGGTTTATGGCGGTCGATCACCCGGGTGCTTTTGAGGATCACGGCACCATCCAATGTGAAACGCAAAGGCAGACGCCGGGGAGCGAAATTATTATTCTGCAGATCCTGATGATCGGCAGCGACGAAACTCATGGAATACACTTTGCCCGGTTCCAAACCGCGCATCGTCTGGGAAAGCTCCCCGAATGCATCGGCGGAGCGGCTGAATACGGCAAAGTTGTCCCCCACTCCCCGCGGAGCGGCATAACGGTACTGGATCTTGCTGCCGAATCCCTCAAAACTGCCGCTGTGGACGAGATCATTGGCACTCCAGTGATCCAAACCGCCGGTGAAATCCGGATTTTTCAACAGACCGGGGATAAAGGTAAAACCATACTGTTCGCAAAGCCAGTCGCGCTTCCCCTCGATCGCATAGTGTTTGAGCAGAGCGAAACCCCAGCGGACGCTCTCTTCGGTGGCATGGTGGATGCCCCAGAAACCGATACCGCTCAAACCGTCGAATTCCTTATCCATTGCCAGCGAACGGATCTGCATTTCCTGAAAGTATTTATAGTCAACCTGCGGATAAATATTCAGCGAAATGGATGGTGTTTCGGTAAAAAGTCCGAGAATGATACTGTAATTGCTGCGGAACGCCTCTTCGCCGAGGATCTTGCGGGCATTGACGGCACACTGGCGGGTATTCTGCCAGTAAAGGTCAGTTTCTCCGATCGTCGGCTGGGGATGTTTGTAGATCTCCTGCAGAAGTCTGCCGTGACCGCTTCCGGCATTGATCACCGCCGAAAACGCGTTGGCATTGGCAGGCACCGGCGTGCCGGTGATCCAGGTGTGGAAGGTGAAATTTTCCGGCTTCTGAAATTTGCGGAACGCCCATGCGAAACGGTCCGGATTACCGGATTCGCTCAATGTGAGTTCATCCAGAGAGGCGCCGTCGCTCTGACCGCGCTGATGGTACGAATTACTCTGCAGCCCCTTGAGGATACCTTCACTGCCTTTGCCCTGAAAAATGGCGAAGTTGTTGAACCATTGCAGTCCCATTTCACGCATTTCGGCGACATTGGCTTTAGTGGGGATACCGGCACTGACGGTGGTCAATGCCGGAAGCATGAACATTTTGGCAAAACGCCAGTTGAATTTGCCGTTGCCGCCCCAGTCATTCAGACCGAGCGGGAAGCAGAAAATTTCCGGAATCATCCGGACGGTGAGAGTGCCGTTATTCCCCGTAAGCGGGGAATCCGGCATGCCGGATTCCCCGTAAGCGGGGAATCCGGCATGCCGGACAGACGGAACTCCAGAGATCCAGGTTCACACAAGCGGACAGTTTCATGCCGCAAAGTTCCTTTGCCGATCAGCGGTTTGCCGTTGAGTGTGATCGCGAAATCCGCCTCCGAGTCACCGGGGACAAAACGGCAGTATATCCAGGAACGGCGGGGATTGGCAAGAGCGAGTTTTTCCGGCATTGGAGCGTTGTACAACTCCGTGACCAGATTGTTCAGTTTCACCGCGTTTGCCGCCCGGGGAGATTCCACGAAACGGAAAGGATAACCGGCAGAACAGGATTCCTGACCGTTATTCCGGTTCTGCAGGGAAGCAACCAGCGTGCCTTTACGCTGTCCGAAAAGCGAAATGTCCACGTAGACGGAACGGTTTTTCAGCGGCAGACGCAACGCCCGCCGGGGATTTTCTTTGACGTAAAAAACGGCGGTCAGCTCCTTTTCCGGTGCGGGAAATTTACCGGAATACTGAAATCTCACCCGCCCTTTGCCATTTAAATAGTGAAGATTACCCATCGGCACCAGTGCCCGGGAACTGTGTTCCATGATGTTGGTGGCTTTGCTGTTTGGCGACAGCGGTTCGATCGACGCCATCGCGATATCCACGCTCCCCGGACCTTTTTTCAACTGGAATGAGAGATAATTTCCCCCGTTGGTGGAGGTGAAGATCTTTTCAAATTTCACCCATTTGCCGGCAGTGCCGGCAAGCGGGAAACGGTGTTTGTCCGGGATACAGAGTATTTCGATCTGCGCTCCGGCTCCGGGAGCAAGTTCATTGATCCGGAACCAGCAGGAGATTTTGAATTTTTCCCGCTTCGGCATGCCGCAATACAACTGGGAAAAAGAGACATTGCCGTTGAGACTTTGCAACCGGATAAAAGGCGCATTCCCCGGACCGCCGGCAGCGAAAGGAATCGCCGCCGCTCCGGAATCACTGCCGGATTTCCAATGCAGTAAACCGTCGGTAAAATTGCCGTTTTGCAGGATATTGACCGCCGACAGCGGCATAAACGACCAGGCCAATGCAACCAGAAACAAGGTCAATATCTGTTTACCATACAACATTTTCAGTCCTTCTTATCTACGATACATCAATTCACCGTACATATCAATACTATACAACAGAAAGTCACAAAAATAAATGTCATATCGGTGAAAAAAACATGTCAAAATACACCAAATCTCAATGACCGTTGATCACCAAAATTTGTCATAATATCACATAACATAGGTTAATGTAGCATACATAAACGTGTTTTGCAAGCCGCCGGTTGAAAAAAA
>SUWL01000098.1 GCA_015061495.1 Lentisphaerota bacterium | reverse complement strand
AAGAGATCGAATACATTTTGCAGGAAGTGAAAAAAGCACCCCATGTCAAAATCATCCGCATCGGCACCCGGATACCGGGCGTCCTGCCGGAAAGAATCACGGCAAAACTCGTGAAAATGTTAAAAAAATACCACCCCTTGTATCTGAATATGCACTTTAACCACCCGGATGAATTTTCTCCGGAAACCTGCCGCGCATTGAAAAAACTTGCCGATGCCGGGATCGTGCTGGGCAGTCAGACCGTATTGCTCAAAGGGATCAACGATGATCCGGAAATCATGCGGCAGCTGATGTGGAAATTACTGGAAAACCGGGTGCGCCCATACTATATTTTTCAGTGCGACCTGATCTACGGCACCGAACACTTCCGCACTCCTTTGAGCAAGGCAAAAGAGATCGTTGCCGCCTTGCGCGGCTGGAGTTCCGGGATGGCAAATCCCCATCTGGTGATCGACCTGCCGGGCGGCGGCGGCAAAGTGCCGGTGACAGTTGATTACCTGCAAAGCACCTCCGGGGACGGCAGTTCGCTTTACCGCAACTATTGCGGCGAAGAATACATTTATCCGGATACTCAAGCGTAAATCCGGTAAGATCCGGTCAATTTCCGCAAAGCATCGCTGAAATATCCGTTTGCGGATCACCGATGCATTTGATATCAAAGGTTTTGATCAACATTGATGCCACTGCCGGCGAGAGAAACGCCGGTAAAGTCGGTCCCAGCCGGATATTTTTGAATCCGAGGTGAAGCAGCGCCAGCAGTACCGCCACTGCCTTTTGTTCGTACCACGATATGTCAAATGAAACCGGCAGATCATTGATATCGGCAACCTGAAAAATTTCTTTAAGTTTCAAGGCAATGACCGCCAGCGAATAGCAATCGTTGCACTGTCCGGCATCCAGCACCCGGGGGATGCCGTTTATTTCGCCATTCACAACTTTATTATAACGGTATTTGGCACATCCGGCAGTAAGGATAATGGTGTCCGGCGGCAGATTTTCCGCGACTTCACGGTAATAGCGACGGTGGGGATCTCTGCCGTCGCACCCCGCCATGACCACCAGACGTTTGACCGCTCCGGAGCGGATGGCTTCAGCGAGTTTTTCTGCCAGCACAAGCAGCTGGGCATGACCGGAACCGGTAAAAACCGTGCCGTTTTCCAATGGTTCCGGCGGAGGACAGCGTTTTGCCGATTCGATGAGCCGGGAAAAATCCTTTGCCTCACCGTACTGACGGTCGGCGATGTGCGGGATTCCCGGATAACCTGCCATGCCGGTGGTGAAAATCCGCCGCCGGTAACTCTCCTGAACCGGCGTGATGCAGTTGGTCGTCAGCAGTATAACTCCGTTGAAAGAGGTAAATTCCCGATGCTGCAAGTACCATGAATTGCCGTAATTGCCGTAAAGATGCGGATATTTTTTCAACTCCGGATAGGCGTGTGCCGGCAGCATTTCGCCGTGGGTGTAGATGTCGATGCCGGAATTTTTGCTCTGTTCCAGTAATTCCAGCAGATCCGGCAGATCGTGGCCGGAAACCAGGATCCCCGGACGGCTGCCTACCCCGGTTTTGACCGCGGTGATCTCCGGAATGCCGAATTTTTCCGTATGGGCACGATCTAAAAGATCCATGGTTTTGACCGCAATCGAACCGGCTTCAAGGATCAGATCCAGCAAGTTGTCGGCATCATTTTCCCGGGCGGAAGCAGCCAGCGCCTGAAAACAGAAATCATAGATCCCGTCATCTTCCTTACCCATGACCGCGGCATGTTCGGCATAGGCGGCAATGCCTTTCAAGCCATAAATGAGCAATTCACGCAGCGAACGGATATCACCATGTTTGCAGGACAATACTCCGGCAGGAAGCAGTATCAGATGTTCTCCGGTCAATTCAACTGCCTTATCAAGTTGTTTCTGGAGGATATTTTCATCAAAATTGGTATTGGTGACGGTCATAAAAAGCGACCGGATGATGAATCTGCCCAGCTGACGATCCGGTTTCCGGGTCAGGGCGATCAACTTCAGCTGCCGGATGAGCTCATCCATCAGATTGGCAACGGCGGCACTTTTGCCGCATACTCCGCGGGAAATACATCCGGTATTGGCAAATGTTTCCTGGCACTGGAAGCAGAACATCTTTTCATCCATGGGCAAAACTCCTGATTTACAATTTCTTTCCGGCAACGCTCCTTGTGTAAAACAATATATGTGGTTATACCGGCAAATCCAATGCCGGATACGAAAATTTTCCGGAGAAAACGGTAAAATTACATCATAACATCTTGCAATATGCGGCAGTTGTGATATATTAACTCCAGCAAATCGGGAGCTGTCTCCGTAAAAATCGTGTAAATCAATAAGGAGAGAAAGGTGAAAAGCCGGTTGAAAAATGTCTGTCCGTCTGCTGTATCGTTGATCCTCGCATTGGCAATGATGACCTCGTTCGCCGGATGCGGTAAAAAATCCGCTGCCGGAAAAACTGCCGGAAAAACTGCCGGAAAAACTGCTGCCTATGCTGCTGCACAAGAAGCTGGCCGTCGGAAATTTTGTACAAACAATCTTAAACAGATCGGCAATGGACTGGAATTTTACAAGCTCGGTACAAATGATAAATTTCCGAAAGCTGCCGGTACCGATGGATTGCAGCTGTTGCGTGATGGAGGTCATTTGACCGATGAAAAGGTGTATCGGTGTCCGGCGGCAAAAGACTCCGGATTTTCCTACGTCTACTATGCTGATGGATTGATATTGAGATCGGCAAACGCCGGACAACTGCCGGTGGTGATCTGTTATTCCCACGATATGAAGTTCATGAATGTTCTGTTTGCCGACGGACATGTGAAAGGGTTTGAGTTGACGGATGATCTGCCGACCCATGAAGAACGGGTGAAATTTGTTCTTGGCAAAAATACCCGAAGCCGCGAAGCTCAAATCATACTGCAGAACGCCCGTAAACTTGATCTCCGGCGAGATAAAACGGAATGACCCGATCCTGATTCCGGTACTTTCTACATATTATTTATTTTGTGCTGAATCTTACCGTGTTTTTTGGGAAAAATTGTAACATTACTGATCAATATCTTTTCCGGGGGCACCTGGACCGACCGGCTGTGGTTTCAACAGTAAATGTTTTATCGTTTTACCAAAATCATTCGATATGGTAAAGATCATTTTTCAATATATGCACGAGATCCGCAGAAGTTTTCACATCATAATCAGTTATAATTGCACTGGTTCCGACATCCTGCGGTAGATGGCAGTCGGAACCGGCAATGCCATGCAGACCATGGCGCTCTGCCCACGATTTGGCAATTTCATTACGGCTGTCATGCCGTGGATGGGTATTTTGCACTTCGATACCGAAAAGATATTCCGGCTTGACAACCGTCATCTGGTTACGAAACGGATGAGCCTGATAAAGAAGTATATTGTTGTCCCGGGCAAACATACTGAATTTTTCTATACCCATTGCAAAAATATCCTGATAATTTTTGCATTGCTCTGCAGTCATGCCAAATACCAGATAATCGTTGTCGTTTTCACAAAAACGTAATTCATAAGCTCCCAGTACCAGCAATCCATGTTCTTTGCCGATCTCATAAGCTTCCGCAATATGGTCGTGAAACGTCTTATGAAATTCGGAACACCCTTGGGCTGCGAGATAATTTTCGGTCATGGAGCTAAAGTGATTGGCAATAACGACAGCATCGTAACCGGCTTGTTTGTATAGTTCAATGAGTTTCCGGCAGGGAAGCCCGCTGCATTGAGATATCTCTGAAGAGTGTGTATGCAGTTCAATTTTCATAAACATTCTCACTACTGTCCGGTAAAAATTACCGGAGTTAATTGAAATTGTCTGGACTTGTTATATATTAAAAACGCTCAAATCTTTAATATTTTACACGAAAGTCCCGAACGATGTGTTACAATAGCACATATTCTCAACTTTTCAACTTCATCCCCCGATATCGTTTTTAAAAAATCGTTAAAAAGTCAGGCGGAGACCGATATTGCAAGCATTTCACCGCATGGAAACAATTTCTGACTTTGCTGTTTGCTCAAATTTCCGGCAAGGATTCTTTGCGTGAAATTGAAACTGCTTTGCTTGCCAACCACAAACGGCTTTATCACCTCGGCATGGGAAAATACACATTGAAATTTATTACGCAGAATATACCTGAAACCATCCTCTAATGGATAGCTTCAGTCGAAAGTAAGTAGCATTTTTGATTTACTTTCGACAAAAAGTATTTTAATGGACTTGATTTTTCTCCCGGATGGTGTATCTTAAGTCGTAAGTAGATTAAAAAATACATCAACTTTCGACTGACAAGGAGTGTTTCAATGCAATTCAAGCGGGAAAAATATCTCGGACAACTGATTGAGCGTATGCATAATGGGCAGATAAAAGTTATTACCGGTATACGTCGATGCGGAAAAAGTTTCCTTTTGTTCAATATATTTGCTGAATATCTGAAATCAATCGGTACTGCCGATGACCACATAATCACTCTTGCGCTTGATGATTATTTTAATGAACAATACCGCAATCCGGATGTATTGGCAAAACATTTACACTCTCTGATTAAATCTGATTCCGCCACTTATTACATTTTGCTTGACGAAATCCAATTTGCTATATCTAAAGAAGAATTGCGCAATCCGGATAAACCAGTAAAGTTGTACAGTGTCCTGAATGGGTTGCTTCGCATTCCTAATGTTGATATTTATGTTACAGGAAGCAATTCAAAAATGCTTTCCAAGGATATTATGACTGAATTCAGAGGGCGCGGCGATGCCGTTGAAATTCACCCTCTTTCATTCAAAGAATTTTTTGAAGCAACTGGCGGAGACAAAAGTTCAGCATTTGAAGAATATGCCATGTATGGTGGACTGCCTCTGGTCTGGGCAAAAAAAAGCGATGAGGCAAAGTTCAAATATTTGCAAAACCTTTTTCAGGAGGTTTATTACAAAGACATTCTGGAGCGTTACAACATCGAGTTGCCGGAAATTTTGGATGAACTTACTGATGTATTGAGTTCTGCGGTTGGTTCATTGACTAATGTTTCCAAACTTTCCGATACTCTGCGAAGTGTGAAAAAATGTAAAATAACCAATGATACTGTCGCCGAATATCTGAAATTCCTGTCTGAATCATTTCTTTTCCGTCAAGCTAAACGCTACGATGTTAAAGGAAAAAAATATTTTGGGTATCCCTCTAAATTCTATTGTGAAGATATTGGTCTGCGGAATGTACGGCTGAATATGCGTCAACAGGAAGAAACCCATATCATGGAAAATATTATCTACAATGATCTCGTTATCAAAGGCTATTCTGTGGATGTTGGCGTGGTAAAAATATCCGAAGCGGGAGAAGACGGCAAATCGCATCAGAAAAGTTGCGAAATTGATTTTATTGCCTGCAAAGGGATGAAAAAATATTATATTCAATCTGCATTGAGTATCGCTGATCCAGATAAGGCAGCCCAGGAAGCCAGACCCTTGCTGGCAGTAAAGGATTTCTTCACCAAAATTATTGTAACAAAAACCTCAATGAAACCGTGGATTGATGAAAAGGGTGTTCTTTGTATTGGATTGTATGATTTTTTATTGCAGGAAGATATACTGAATTGAACAACATTTTGCAAAAATATGCGAGGGAAGAAACATGATTGAAATTATCACCGCTGACATCACCAAACTGGAAGTGGATGCCATTGTCAATGCCGCAAAACGTTCGCTTTTAGGCGGCGGTGGCGTGGATGGAGCGATCCACCGGGCTGCCGGACGTGAATTGCTCGAAGCCTGCCGTAAATTCAACGGCTGCGAAACCGGCGAAGCCCGCATCACGCCCGGATTCAAATTGCCCGCCAAGTTCGTCATCCACACGCCCGGACCGGTCTGGCACGGCGGCAATCACAACGAAGCAGAACTCTTAAAAAACTGCTACATGAACTCACTGGCTCTGGCAAAAGAAAACCTTTGCCGCACGATCGCATTTCCCTGCATTTCTACCGGAGTATACCGTTTCCCCAAAGAGCAGGCAGCACAAATCGCCCTTGAAACAGTTTTGAGCAATATCACCGCTCCCATCGAAAAAGTAATTTTCTGCTGCTTCTCCGACTCCGACGCCGAAATCTACCGGATGATTTGCAAAAAGATGAATGTGAATCATTAAAAAATCATAATTTTGGCAATTTTTTTGTAAAAAACAATTACAAGGACACAAGATGCCCACTTGTCAGTGTTATATTAGTTGCAAATTAAAACTTTTGCGAGTATAATAACAACAATGCAACAATGGAGGTATAGCTATGAAACTTTATAATTTACGTTGGAATCCTAAAATCTCATCATTTAAGACACCGCACTTTCTGGATGGATTTCCTTTGCTCAATGAAGACGGCAGCGAGGGAATCGGTACAGATTGGAGCATTCGTGAATATGAGGAGTTGGAAATCGGCGATTGGTGGATATTGTCCCGGGTCGGCGGGGATGATAACGGAATTGTCGGGATCGGTCGCTTTTCCAGTATGCCGGAAGCGGATAAATCATGGCGTAAAGATGGTACTATGGTTCATTATGCCGATATTCATGTTCTTGCATTTCAGCAGCCGGAAAAAACTGGTATTCTGAAAGCTGATGATCTTAAAAAAGCAATTCCGGAAATTGATTGGGATAAAGGCTCTTCCGGAGTTCTTATTGAAGAAGATACTGCGGAAAAACTGGCTTTGTTCATCGCAGAAAGTTTACTTTCCATCGGTGAGGAAAATTGCAATAACGATAACATCGCTGTCTGCAACGGCAATGGCGGAGTCTGGACTTTGGTCTGTTCGTTGCTCTCCCAGCTTTGTCCCGCAACTTTGGCTGAATTGCAAAAGACCCAGGAGCCGATATTGGCAACTGAACGCAACAGAGTACCGGATTATCTGGATGAAATCGTGTATGATGAAGAAGCCATAAAAGCTGGAAGATCTTTGAAAGATTCTCTTGTTCTGCTTACATGGGAAGGTATAATTCCTCTGGAAGATCTTGAAGATTGGGAAGAAGATGATGAGGAGGAAGAGGAAGAATAAATATTGATTTTATTCTGATTTACAAAAAAACTCCGGTAGGGATATGCTTTTCATCACTACCGGAGTTTATTTTTACAACATTCCGAAAAGTTCCATTTGCTCTTTCCACGAATAGGGCAAGGTGGTGTCGAGTTTGGTTAGCGATAGTGTCCATGGGGCTTCCCGGCAAAGATGGCATCCACAATCGGCGGAACAAGCAGGGCAAGGCGCAGAAAACGCCTGACGTATGAGGTGTGAACGCCCAGCGCTTCAGCCAAGGCTTCCGGGGAATCGTATTCGCCCTTGTCCAGCAATTCCTGCCAGCGGTAAGCTCTGGCGATGCCGGTGGCAAGCGGCTCATTGATTTTCAAGTGTTCATCAGGCATTTCCGGAAAGAATATTCGCTTGCGGCCGTTATCATAACGGAATTCAATGGGTATCCGGATGCGGGTGTTGCCGTCTTCCAAGGGTTCAATCGTGGTCTTCATAATCAAGTTCCTCCAATATCTGTTCAACTCCGGCGGTGCGGATGTCAAGGTCAAGATGATTTTCGTAGAGCGTTACCTTTTTCAAAAGCAACGGCTTTTTCTTTGCTGTCAAAGGCGAAATATGCTTCAACTTTCCAAGGTTTGAACTTTGAGGTATGCGGAACTTCTCCGGCATTGTGTTTGACAAGGCGGGATTTCAAATCTGCTGTACTGCCGATATAACGCTGTTCCGGCTGGGAAATACTGCGTAAAATGTATGTGTAAAACATATTTTTTCTCCAATTCATCGCCGCATAGCCCTCCGTAGCTAAAGCTTCCTCCTCCGCTAAAGCTATTGAGGATAAATTTCCAGGCATCCTTCGCAGTCGCTTCGCTTATTTTTGCAAGCAAAAAAAATCTACGGATAGCAAGACGGGCTTTCAAATCTGCTGTACTGCCGATATAACGCTGTTCCGGCTGGGAAATACTGCGTAAAATGTAAGTATAGAACATTCGATTTCTCCAATTCTCTGCCGTTAGCCCTCCGTCGCTAAAGCTATGGAGGGCATCCTTCGCAGTCGCTTCGCTCCTTTTTGCTCTGCAAAAAAAATCTACGGATAGCAAACCTTACGGCTTGCCATCCGTAGCTTTAGCGAAGGATGGTGGAGGTGACGTAACTTGGCAGCTAACTTTGCTCCTGAAGATTTTTTACGCTCAAACGATATAAAAGTTCGCAGAAGCAATACCATATTTTATAGAGAGTTACAGAACTGCGAAAAAAGTCTCG
>SUWL01000097.1 GCA_015061495.1 Lentisphaerota bacterium | reverse complement strand
TGAGATATCCTGGCAGCCACCTGATATCACAACTGATGGAAAACACCAGTTTTTCCGGCATATAACCTTTGACCACTTCATAAGCAGCTTCAGCCACCTCGGTCTGTTTTGCCTCCGGTTCATCGCTGATGATCCAGCCGATCACCCGGTCTTTGCTGCCGAAAGCTTCCAGAGCCTCCGGCACAGAACGTTCACTCTGATCTTTGGTGTGTTTCAAAAAATTGGCAATAACAGCATCCTCCCTGGCGGTCAAATCAATTCCATCCTGAACGCCGTGAAAGTGAAGATAGCAGTCGCCGCCGATGATCCACATGCCCTTTGCAGCAGAATAGTCATATTGGGCAGAATCCCACTCGCCAGACCCCATCACCAGATTAAAGCCGACACTTGCACCCTCTTTTACATCCGCAAGACTCTCTGCCCGGTAACCGACCGGGAATACCGGTTTTCCATTTACCAGCAAGGTACCGTCACCGCGAATCATCGCCTTTTCTGCAAACAGAGAAAACGATGCCAGCAGTATAAAAATCGACAAAAATTTTTTCATTCAGTAAAACTCCTTAAAATGTACAGGTGTTGATCAATTATTCAACGTTCTTTATTTTCATCCCAATAATGACTCTCAATAATGTCATATTCAGACTGACTTTTGCCGGACATCCACTCCACATGTCCATCAAGAAAAGATAAATTGGTTCCCTGATTGTGTACGATTCTATTCAAATAGTGAGCAATTGAGTATGTTGTACCTGATTCCGACCCCATGGCAATGAATTTTTCACTGGCAGATTTGGCCTTTCCCTCAAACATCAATATCCATTTGGAATGCTGCCGTACAGATGACGGGGTCGTCCTGTTGGTGACAACAGATGCCAGACCATAATCCCACCATGTGGATCTGTTGCCGAAGTATCCGGTATCCACTTCTGCAATATTGCTCGGGCAATCCGTAATATTGCCCGGTTTGTAACAACCGTCTTCATTGCTCGTATATCCCAAATACGGTCCGGCAAAATACTGACTTTTAGGAAACCAGTAGGTATAATCCCCCTTGGGGCCCTGCCGCCATAAAAGCCAGCTGTTGTCATTGTTATCAGAATACATTTGAGCTTTGAGTGCCAATTGCTTCATATTGTTTATACAGCTGGCACTGCGCCCGCGCTCACGCGCACTGTTCAACGCCGGAAGCAATATCGCCGCAAGGATGGCAATAATGGCGATAACCACGAGTAATTCTATCAGGGTAAATGATTTGTGATGTTTCATCCGGAAATCCTCCTTTTTTTTGATTGTTCGGGAAAAGTTATGATTTTTTCATTCGGGATGTAACTGCGTGATAAATAGTGTGATTTTTTATTGGTCCTCCTTTTGTTTTTTGTATTGATGAGTACCGGTCATTCTCCTTTGATCAACGGCAATAATTTTATTTGTGAAGAATTCTGCAGATTTTGCAGCATATCCACGGCTTGATGTCCAATTGCCAGACTCTGCTTCCTGAACCATACTGTCCGCTCCCCGGGAATCGGCCAAATTTCCCCTGTTTCCACAACTCCGCCGATATAATATTTGGCAAGATCCTGTGCAGATATTGCCAAACGCAATTCATAAGCAACGGCAGTCGAGCTGCTGGCATCAGCTAAAAGAATGCCTTCACTGCCCGATTTTAAAATTGCGGCAGCTTTCTGTTCTGCTGAATGAAATTCTGCCAAATCAACCTGCTTTAATGTAACATTTGCCGTTTTCAAGGCATTGCGTATACCAGCCAGCCGTTTTGCATACACCCGGTTACCAATTTTTCCGGCAACGGTAATTGATTTAACTCCGTCTGCCAGCATATTCTCTGTCATTTCCTGGAAAGCATGCATGTTTTCCTCGCCCACAAAAGAAGCCCGGCATCCCGGGATCGCCACATCTGCGACCACCAGACGGATTCCCCGGTTTTCCAACCGTTGTGCAAAATTGATAAATTCCACATCATCGACATCATCAGAGCTGGGCTGAATAATGGCAGATCCGATCTGATTATCCTCCAGAATCCTTTCCAATTTCTGGAAACCGATCCCCGCCCATGTCAGAAGCAACAAACCTTTCCGGTTCTCTAACAACCGCTCCTGAACACCGCGGATAATATCATTACTGCTCCGGCTCATCGGGTAACTCAACAGAAGTGCTGTTACTGAACGTTTTTTAGGCGGCGCAGAAACAAATATTCCTGATTTAGCCTTGCGGCATAAACGTCCTGCTTCCTCCAATTCGCTAATTGCACGCAAAATGGTACTCTGGCAGACTCCGTATTCAGTCATGAGTTCCCGGACAGTAGGAAATGCCATTCCCGGTTCCAAACGATCCAGCAACATTTCCAATTCCTGCTGTATTTTCTGATATTTCAGCATTTTCAAAACCATATCAATTTTTCTGTATTTATTTTGTATTCATTTTTACAACATATTGTATTTATAGTATATCACAGCAAAATAAAATTGCAACAGCCATTCCGTTTTTTTTTCAAAAATTTCTGGATCCAGACGGTTCATCGTTTCTTCAAGCGTGGATTTTGCCACAGCTTCCATACTGGAATGATAAAACTGTTTACACCTGGCAAGCAGAGCATTTTCAATTTCACGCAAAGAATCCTTGCCGGAAATTTGAGCAAACAGCAAAGTTAGAAACTGTTTCCAGGCTGTGAAATGCTTGCAATATCGGTCTTCGCCTGACTTTTTTACGATTTTTTCAAAACTATATCGGGGGATAAAGTTGAAAAGTTGAGAATAGATGCTATTGTAACACATCGTTTGGGACTTTCGTGTTAAATATTAAAGATTTGAGCGTTTTTAATATATAACAAGTCCCGACAATTTCACTACTGTCCGGTAAAAATTACCGGACAGTAGTGATAGAGAAATAAGATTATAACTGTGGCTGTTCAGGAGCAATGCCGGAATCGTGCCGTAAAAATGCCGTAATTTTAATTTGCATTGTTGCTGTTTTTGTGATATTTTACTATGTTCCGGGCAGCCAAATTTGCAAACAGAAAACAATTCTTACAGATAATCTCTTGTTTCCCTCAAACGCACAGCATCTTCAGTTCATATTAAAGCGGAGGAAAAGAGTTGAACCAAATCTTGTCATACAGGAGGAGACAAAAATTCCTTTGCCCTCAAAAAACGGTGCCCGACAGCACTTTTTTAATCGTTCTGTTTCCAAAACCAGATCCCATTAAGCCCTGCAGGGAAGGTAATGGTTTCACGACAGCCATCGGGCACGGTCAGGTATTCAAGAGAAACGATCCACAGTATCTCTTTCTCAAGCAGTCATCAATTTCAACGGCAGGGCATCAATTTATCCGGGCGAACCCGACAGCGGCAGGTTTTCCTGCCAGATTTTCTGCGACGTTGCCCTCTTTGATAAGTTTCGCAAGTTTGCCGAATACTTTATCGCATGCGGCAAGATATTTATCAATATCTGCATGCGAATGTGCGTACATCGCATAAAAAGCATTGCTGGCAAGAAAGCCCTGTTTCAGCATTTCCTGAATGAAATATGCTTTATTCACACTGTTGTCTTTTTCAAAAGAAAAATGCAAAAGCGGCACAATACCTCCGATATGCATTTCAAGACCGTGTTTAGCGGCAAGTTCTTCCCAGCCGTCTTTGACCCGTGTTGCGATTTCCACCATATGCTTTGAAGCATCACAACGGATGAATTTCTCGATCATTGCCAATGCGGCAGCAGGTCCGATACGTTCAGTCCAGTTGGTAGAGGTGATAAAGGCATCCTGGGCGGCTTTCATCACTTTACCTTTACCGATAATTGCGGATATCGGATAGCCGTTTCCTAGAGATTTGGCAAAAACAGCGATATCCGGCTGCCACCCCAGCACCAAATGCGCTCCGCCGTTACAAACGCGGAAGCCGGCGGTTATTTCATCAATGATCAGAGGGACATCATTATTTTTGGCAGTTTGATGAATTGCCGCCATGAAATCCTTGTCAACGATATAATTCCGCTGCGGTTCAAGCACAATGGCAGCCAGATCATCGCCGGCTTCTTTTACAGCATCATTGAAAGATCCGATATCGTTGAACATAAATGGCAGTGCCGTACCTGCAAGACCTTTGGGCAATCCATTGGGCGAAAGACCGGCGATCCACATCTGATCTAACGCTCCTTCTCTGGCAAGATTTGCCGCCAAATACCAATCCATCCATCCATGATAACCACAGAAAAGCACTGTACCTTTACCGGTGTATGCTCTGGCAATGCGTACGGCAATTGACATTGCTTCTCCTCCGGAGCGGGCGAAGCGTGCCATTTCCGCCCACGGATGAAGTTCGATAAGTTTTTCCGCCAGAGCGACTTCTTCGGGAGGATTCAAGGTTGATGCGCTGCCATCATCAATGACGGTCTTGACCTTTTCATTTATTTCATCATCTGCATAACCGAGAACCGTTGCTCCGATACCGCCGATACTGCAGTCAATGTATTCATTATCGTCAAGATCAATGACACGAACCCCTTTGGCTTTTTTGAAGTAAGCCGGCCAAACTCCCCGGCTGAACATATCCGGGCGCTTGGAAAGCAATTGAGTCATCCCCGGGATGATTTTGGCGGCCTTTTCCTGCAATGCAAGAGATTTTTCGATATTCCATTCTTTCATGATGCTGACTTCCTTAAAACGTACAGGATCTGTCGTTTCCTTATTTTGCAGCGGCATTATATTTGGCCATGACCGCATCACAATTGGCACCGATGGCAAGAACATCCGCACCGCAATTCACAAAATCATAACCTTCAAGATAGCACTGTTCCAGAGACGGTACCGCAACTGTTCCGGCAAATTTACCGTATTTATGTGCGGTGTCAACGATAAGTTTGCGGACACGGTGTATTTCCGGGTGGTTGAAATCAGCAGGAGCTCCGATGGCATGGCTGAAATCTCCGGGACCGAAGAAGATCATATCGATCCCGTCAAGCTGACAGATCTTATCAAGTTCACTCAAAGGTTCGGGATCTTCGATCTGAACGATGATCATACGGTTTTCATTCATAAATTTAATGTATTCTTTAAAATCAAGTTTACAGTAAAGACCGTCGGCATTACCTCCGTCTACGGGACGCAGTCCGAGCGGCTGAAAACGTACTGTATGGACTATTTCTCTGGCCTCTTCATAACTCATCAGATGCGGTATCATAATACCTGCGGCATCAGCTTCAAGCGGCCGGATATAATCACTGTATGAACCTTTGGCGACACGGACAATACAGTCGCAGTCATAGGCTTTGGAAGCCAGGATCTGATTGCACATGGTGTTATGGTCGGTGGGGACATGTTCCTGACATATCCAGATCGCATCAAAACCTGACATGGCGGCGATCTCGGCGGCTCGCGGACAACTGAGATTAAGCTTATAAGAAATTGTTTTCCGGCCGGCTCTCATTTTTTCCAGTACACGTGATTTACGGGGATTGATCATAATTCGATTCCTTTTACTTAAACCCATTTATTTTTTGCCCATAGCGATGGACGTATAATACATTCAGGCAGATCGGGGATGATGGCAAAAATATGTTCCATCACATCATTGCTCAAAATACCGGCATCCGCCACATCGCAATTATATTCAAGTTGTCCGGCGGTGTCCACTCCGGTCAGGACACCGTCTATTTCATTTATACTTAACAGGTAACGGATATAAAGCTCCGCAGGTGCAATGCCGATATCTTTTGCCAGAGCTTCAAGTTTCCTGCGGTATTCGATGACAGATTTAAGCGGTTCCGGGATGCGCTCTTCGGGCATCAGCAAAAGTCCCTGCAGATAAACGCTGCGGTTATAGATCCTGGTTCCGTTTTCGTGTGCTTTACGCAGAAATGCAAGGAAGCGGCGGTCAAGCACATTTCCGGGAACCTGGACCGCCTCACATTCATAAGCGTTTTCAGGGATGATGCTGTCGAGTGAGGCTCCGATGCTTCGGGTAAGTCCCGCATCTTTGGCTTTTTGCAGTAATTTAAGATACTTCAAATTGTTTTCACGGTGAAAAAGCAGTGCGTCAAGCTGATTTATTTTCAGATTGGTCAGTGACTTTTCAACTGAATCCATAATAAATTTTTCAGCTTCAGTCTCATTACAGTTTTCGGGGATCGGCGGAACTTTGCTGACAATTTTCACTTTATCAAGCAAGCCGAGATTTCCCAATTCTGTTCCGAGTACGGTTTCGCTCTCTCCGTAAGCAGCCGCAGTATCAAGCGTACGGATACCGCGGGCATAGGCTTTCTGCAAAATGTCACGGACACGTTCTGCAGACGGCTTGCCGTCGGTATTGGCGATACCGTAGTTCAAGCCGAATTGAACAGTTCCGAGAATCAGTTTTGATTCTTTCATCACGCCCCCCCTTATTTTGCGGTATATCCGCCATCGACGGGAATATTGGTGCCGGTTATATAACTTGACGCATCTGACGCAAGAAAAACGATGATGCCTTTAAGATCTTCCTGACTTGCCAGACGGCCGAGAGTGGTTCTGGCACTGTAATTTTTTACAAATTCAGCAGGCAGATGATCTTCCATCAGGCCGCCGGGATGGATGGCATTGACCCGGATATTGTCACTTCCGAGAATGCTTGATGCCCAGCGGGTGAAATTCACCATGCCGCCCTTTTCATAAAAATAGATCGGAGAAGGATTGCCGTTATACATATTTGTTCCGTCATAGTTGGCAGTTTCCAAACCGACAAGTCCCATGAATGAACCGATATTTATGACGGATCCGGAATGCTGTTTTTTCATAATTTCAGCGACTTTACCGGTAATATAAAACATGCTTGAGGCGTTTACATGCAAACTTGCATCATAATTTTCCAGATCCTGCACCCAACCAGAAGTCGCACTGCGGGTGACGGCATTATTGACGAGAATATCGATCCGGTTCGTCTGTCTGACGACTTCGGATATCATGGAATCAATACTGTTCCGGTCGGCAAGATCGAGCTGCAGGGCGCGGACATCAAGAGCAGCCGCCCGGAATTTGGCGGCGGTTTCCTCACATTTCTCAAGGTCGCGTGAAGCTATGAAGACGGTTGCTCCAGCTTCGCCGAGAGCTTCGACGATCTGCTTGCCGTAACGGCCGGCGCCGCCGGTGACGATTGCCGTTTTGCCATTGAGTTTCAGCATATCAAGGACATTCATATCAGGATCTCCTTTCCTCCCTGTTCACGGCTTTCGATGCCGCCGATAACAAGTTTCATAAGTTCTTCGGTGTGGGCAAAAGGAACAGGTTCAATGCCCGTACGCAGATATTCAACGAATTTCACCAGCTGGGTGCGGAAGGCATAATAGGAATCTTTTATGCTTATTGAAACAGTTCCGCTGTTTCCCTGGATGGTCAAAGGCGCTCCGCTGCAGTCGTAAATGTTGGAAATTATGACATCAAAGCCGTTTTTATGTTTCAAATGGACAATATTGCGGCGTTCGCTGCCGGTATTGCGGATACTGACGAAACCGGGGCCCGTCAGGGCATAAACCGCTTCCAGCGCGTGGATACCGTAAGTTTCCCATTTTTTAGGCATGGAATAAGTGATCAGACGGGGTTGACCGATTTCGTGAAAATGTCCGTTCAAATAGGGTGCAAATTCTTTGCAGTAACGCATGCTGCTGGAGGAGATTATTTTTGCCCCGCCGGCTCTGGCATTTTTGAAAAATTCAAGATCTTTATGATTATCACACAGAGGTTTATCAATAAAAATGGGAATCCCTGCTTCAATAAAAGGTTTTGCCCGTTCAACGTGTTCACTGCCGATGTCGGTCGCAATGATAACGGCATCGACAAGGCCGATCATATCTTCGGGTCTGTCGACGATATTGGGAATAAGTGAACACTTGGCAACATGTTCGGCATCTTTGCGGTCATTGCAGTAAATGACTTCGATCTTTGCGCCGGTGATCCCCATGGTATCGTAATCTTCTTTGTTGAGATAAACAGGTATCACAGGAAAGGGGCATTCCGCTGTCATTGCTTTTTGATCGTATTTATTGAACATGGCACTCCATGAATAAGGGTGTCCATTGCCTTCAGTCATCCCGATGATGCCGATCTTGATGTTGTCCGGATCTTTTACAAGCTGCATAGTCGATAAATCCTTATTTTTTATCATTGTTCCACTTGATTAAGTTCAGTTTTTGGAATGCAATTCTGCCAGTTTCTGATTCAGCTTATATCTCAAATCCAGCAGCCATTTCTCATCCCGGGGATATTTATTCAAAGAGATGCGATAGCCGGTTTCTTCATCAAGCCACTTCAGCACCTCTGCTCTGGAAGTTTTGCTTTCCAACAGCCTCAACGCCATTTCA
>SUWL01000096.1 GCA_015061495.1 Lentisphaerota bacterium | reverse complement strand
ATCCTTCCTTTATTTTTTTTGTTAGGTTACTAAAAAATAAAGGTCAGATGCACTTTTGTCAAACAACTCGTCCCATCACAAAATTTGGGACATTAACTCATATTTAGGGTTGTACCGTATATTATACGGATAATCAGAAATTTTTGCAATAAAAAATCAACATTTTTTATGTGTAAATTAGCAAAAATTCCCGGTTTCGGAAATTTCCGGAACCGGGATAAGTACTATCATTCAGCGTAATATACGGAAACTCCGATGAAGTTCACCAACCGTTTGCCGCCGATGGGGGCGCCGGGAGTTTTCTCATCTTTCCAGTCACGGATGGTGACTTTTACTTCCGGGGCTTTGGCACGGAAAACTATCTTGCGGGTGACGATTTCCAAACGCTTGGCTTTCATATATTCAGGCGGATTGCGGAATTCGTAACCCAGTTCCGGGATGATCTCTGCGCCTTCCAGTTCCGCTTCCAGAGCAAAATCGGATTTGCCTTTGAGACCTTTGGCAAGGTGATCGGCATCGCTGGATACGTAGAAAAAGGAATAGAGTTTGCCCGGGGTGAGGTTTTTCAAGGTCTGCTTGAGTTTATTGGGGGCTTTGGCGCTGCGGGTGAGCTGAACCACCGTGTTGCCGTTGCCGTGACCGATTCCCCGCCGTTTCAGGTGTGAAAATCCATAACCGCTGATGGTACGCGGTTTGATGGAACCCTCTTCCGCCGGAATCGCTTCCCAGCCTTTGAGTCCCTCTTTGAAATCCCCGTTGGCGACAGCATTGGTATTGTAGACGATACCGTATTTGGGAGAGAGCATTTCGGTTTTGCCTTCGATCGCGTAGTGACGCAGCAGCAGCGCCAGCCAGCGGGCATTTTCTTCATCGGTATAACGGATATTGTAGCAGCCGATACCGTACAAACCTTTGGCTTCCGGAGTGGTGGCGATCAGGTGGAAAAAATAATCCCAGGCGTATTTGATGTCGGACTGCGGATAGGCATTGCAATTCCAGGCGCCGTTCGTTATCAGACCGGACATGATCAGCATCATTCTTTCCGGGGCATCCGGAGTACTCATTTTGGCGTATTTCATGTGTTTGGAAACCAGTTGATAGTACTCCTCCAGGGATTTGAGGTCCGGGGTGGTTTCGACATAGGTTTCCATCAGCAGTTTGCCTTTGCCGTCGCCGACGTGGGAAGCTCCGGATATCAACTGGGCGTGGACCGGGGGATAATTAAGGTAGTGAGTGGTCATTGCCAGCCAGAGATAGACGAATTTATCCCAGTGGTAGTAATCCCAGCAGGTTTCTGCGTAGGTGTGCAGAATTTTGGCATCAGCTTTGGCATCGCTTTCATCACAGGCGCGACCGACAGTGGAAATGGTCGTCCAGTTAGAAGCGAAACTCTGCCGCATCAGATCCTGATCCTGCCATCCCTGCGCTCCGAAACCGTTGGACCCCATCCGGCGGATGCCGCGTTCATCCAACTCTTTGCCAAGTTCGCGTTCCCAGTCGGTTTTGGGATTCCAGCCGAAAGTCAAGAGGTTGTTGTTGATATTCGGCCACAGATATTTACGGTAAAAATTCCGATCGTGGGCGAAGGAGTTTTTATCAAATTTCTGCGAAACAAACAACGGGAAAAGAAGTATTTCCGGCACCGTACGGATGATCAATCTGCCATTGCTGGTCCCGGCATTGGCAATGGTGATCTCGTGTTCGCCGCGGGGGAGATAACGCATGGTTTCCAGCAGATCACTGCCTTCGCGGTGACGGACGATTACTTTGCCATTCATGGATGCGGTAACAGCTTTTCCGCCGTTTCTGAAGCCGATGTAGACCCAGCCCGGTCGGGGATTGACGAAACGGTGTTTGCCATTCATCAGAGAGCCGTTCACCAATTCGGTGACCAGGTTATTGAGCCGTTTTTCTTTGTAAGGCGGCAGCGGAGCGAGATAAACCACATCGTACCGGTTGGTGAGGATGGTTTGATTATCGCTTTTGCGGACGATTTCGATCTGCAGTTCGCCATTGCCGGGAGTCATTGCGGGAGCGGAAGTTTTGATCCGGCGGTCTTCGGGGATCTCGAAGCGCAGCCAGTTGCCCCATTTACCGTCTTTGCCGGCAAGACGCATCCGGCAGAAGTAATCGGACATTTTGCCATCCAGCGGACAGGCAAATGAGAAGGTCACTTGCGGATCCCAGGCTTTGATTTCTGTCAGCAGCGGGGTGACGGGGAAAATGCGGCGCATTTTTTCCATGTAGGATTTCGGGGGGAATGTCTCTGCGATCGCGCGTGGGGAAACCCCCTCAAGGAATGGATTGCAGATTTCCAGATCGCCTCCGGCAGGCAGGTGGAATATGAATGAATAAGTACCGTTGGAACTGCGTATCATGGTGACGGTTTTTTCAATTTTCACCCATTTGCCGTTGGTGTTTACCGGGATGTTTCCGGCACTTACTTCATCGCGCCAGCCCCGGTTGGTGATGATCAACCGGCTGTCTTTGGCAAGTCCGCCATTGGTGCGGACGTAGGCGCCGAAACGGTATTTCTCACCGGCGATCAATTGTATTCCGCTCAAACTGACGCCGCCTTTGGCTTTCATGACATTGGATCCGTCGATACCGGCGCCGGGAACGGCAACGGCATTCATATTGCGGCTCCACAGACCGAGATCGCCATCAACGGAAGCGGTAAATCCGGGCAGGATGTTGCCGCCGGGGGCAACTTTCTTTTTAAGTTCCATACTTTCCACGTATGGAGAACAGATTTCAACGGAACTGCCGGCATTCACTTTACTGCCGTAAAGGGCCAATGAATATTTGCCGTTGGAACTGTCCGGGATCACTGCACTGCATTCGACTCTGACCCACTTGCCGTTGGTATTGCCGGGCAGATTGAGGGTGCGGACGTCATTTTTCCAATAATTGTTGTGAATCAGTAAACAGGCGTTCCCGCGCAGTTTTGAGGTACGGACAAAAGCACCGAAACGATAGATCTTTTTGCCCTTAAGCGGGATCTCTGTGATCGCAACGGAGGTTTTGGACAGATCAACTTTCAACGCATCGGTATTGTTGATGCCGCCATTTTTCAGGAAGGTGACAAAGGGGGCTTTTTTATCGGTGATATTTTTGCTCCAGACACCGAATTTACCATCTTTGGCAATGTTATCGATCTCATTGTCCGGATCGTTGAAAATTTCATTTTCCTGGCAGACCGGTTCGATGAATGGGCAGGAAATTTCCACCGAGGCACCTGGCTCAACTTTATAAGAGTAAAGAGAAAATGCGTATTTACCATTGGTGCTCAACGGAATGGTTGCCACGGTGGAAACTTTCAGCCATTGACCTTTGGTGTCAGCGGGCAGTTTGCCGGTGCGGACATCGGCTTTCCAATTATTGTTGTGAATGATAAACGCACAGGCGCGGGCTTTCAAACCGGAAGTGCGCACGAACGCGCCGAAACGGTATTTTCTGCCCGGCAGCAGACGCAAATCGGTTACCGAAATTCTGCCGCATTTAGTGACATCCACTTTGAGAGAATCACTTTTTTGATAACCGGAATAGGGGAGAAGTTTGACACAGGCATCAAGTTTTTTTTCTGTGATATAGCTGCTCCACATCCCGAATTTACCGGCAGCAGATGCCGGAAGAATATTTTCTGCGAAAAGAGTACCGCAAAAGAGTGCAAGTACCATGAATAGGTGTTTTTTTATGTTCATGCCAGGAGCTTTCTCTTTTTTTCTGAATCGACAATATCTTTTCAGTTTTCGTTGAATGATCAAAACGGGTATCTTTTTCCGCAGGTGAAAAAGATACTTGGCATCATAAGTACGATCAGTACGAGATGCATTGCCGGAATTTATGAGGCAATTTCAAAACTTCTCACCAATTCCGGAGTCCCAAACTGCAATCTTAAAGCGGGGCGTTTCCGGTGGTTATTGATTCAACAGCCACCGAAAACTGCCGCTTTGATTTGCAATCTGTGGTTGAATGATTTGGGCGATTGCCTCTATCCTCATCAGAATTTGATCAGATCCTGAACTTTGACCGGCTGCCCGGTGGCAAAGGAGATATTTGCACCGATGCCGGTAAGGATGGACTGGGCACCGTCGTGGAAGTCGGCAGCCAGACCGAACGGATCATCTTTAACGCCGAGGAAGAGGTGGTCAAGCAGCAGATTGTCGCCGCCGCCGTGTCCGCCGGAACCGGCTTCGTAGGTGAAAATTTCCGGTTTCTGCCACATTTTCTGGACGATGATTTCGGGGATCATGTCTTTGCGGTCAGTACCGCCTTCTTCGTATTCACGCATACCGAAAACAGACATATCTTCGCCCGGGCGGGTGAAGCCGGATTCGACCACGTTGAATTCCAGACGTCCTTCCGTACCGTTGAATACGATCCGGTAACCTTCCCAGGGGCAATGGGCGCAGAGGGTGTAGTTCATAACGACGTTGTTTTTGTAGCGGACCATGACGCTCATGTTGTCTTCAATGGAGATGAAATCGCCGAAAACGTTGAGGTCGCGGATGTAGCCGTCGCCCTCTTCGGTTTCAAAATAGAGCTGATCCAGACGGTCTCCGGGAGTGATCTGCAAAGCGAAGGGATCTTTTTTGGCTTCTTCGCTGCCTTTGGCGCGGAAATAGGTGCTTTTCAGGCCCCGTTCTTCGGCGTTGATTTTGCCGTAGAATTTGAGGTCTCCCATACCGAAAACAGTTTCCGGAGTGGAATCCAGCCACCAGTTGACCAGGTCAAAGTGGTGGGTGGCTTTGTGGACCATCAGACCGCCGGAATTGGCTTTGTTGCGGTGCCAGCGGCGGAAGTAATCGGCACCGTGGCTGGTATCAAGGAGCCATTCAAAGTTGACGGTGGTGATTTTGCCGATGATGCCCTGGGCAAGAAGTTCTTTGACTTTGGTATTGCGCGGGCTGTAGCGGTAGTTGAATGTGACCGTATATTTTTTGCCGGTCTTTTTCTGGGTGTCGATGATCGCCTGACATTTGGCGGGGTCGATGGTCATGGGTTTTTCGGAAATGACATCGCATCCCAGTTCCATGGCGCGGCAGCCGTATTTGTGGTGCAGACGGTCTGGCATGGTCAGGATGACGACATCGGGTTTCTGTTCGGCGATCATTTTTTCGAAATCAGCGGCATCGTAGGTCGGTACGGGCGCGTGATTGCCGTGGGAATCGCTCTGCAGTTCCCGGTTGTAGTAGTCCATGCGGAGCTGGTTGGTATCACACATGGCGACCAATTCAGCACAATCTTTGTAGGTGCAGGCGGCGGCTTTGATGTACATGTGTGAGCGGCTGCCGGTACCGACGATGGCGTAACGTTTTTTTTGCATTTTTGCAATCCTTTATGTTGGTTTGTTGGGTGATTAATTTACTGAACCGGTTTCGACAACTTTGCCGCCGGCTTGTTTTTTGAATTCTTCCATATCCCCGCACTTGAGAATGCCGGGGATGATGAAGGTTTGTCCGAACGTCTTGGAACGGGCAGGGGAGTAGGTGAGCGAAGCAGGGGCACCTTCCAGATAGAGGTCGGTTCCGGCATCCCGCAGAGCTGCGAACAACGTGGCGGCGATACCGCCTTCTTCAATGCCTCCGGCTGCGATTACGGCATCCGGGAAGCGCTTGAGCAGGTACTCTTCGGCGAGGATGAAATCTTCCACCCATTTGCCCTGGGAATTTTTGCCCAGCCACATCAGCGAACGGTTGATGAAACGGTCACGGTAACTGCCGTCGATACGCATATCATTTTCGCCGCTGCCCCAGAGATCGATGATGGCAACGCCCATGCCGTCGGCAAGGAGTTTGCCGATAAGTTCATTCTGTTGGAGATGCAGTTTTTTGTACGGGGTACCGAGGATGACGATTGCCTTGTCCGGTTCGGCTGGCGCACGGAACACCATCGGCATCAATCTGCCGTCATTGCCGCGGATACCGATACGTTCCCAGTTGTAACGGGAGGAGAACTCCTGTTTTTCCTGGATGGAAACCTTTTCCAGATGGAGGATTTCGGCAAGATTTTCTTTGGAAAACACGGCATGTTCTTTCCAGTAAGCCTCTTTTTCCACCACGTAAGATGGCAGAGAAACGACGTTTGCCGGACGTTTGCCTTTTTCAAAGACCATCATTTCATCCATCGGCAGGGTGGTGAAGTCCGGGATATTCTCCACCGGTTCACCGTCACCGATGCCTTTGAGGTGATAATCGAACCAGCCGATCATGGCACGCCGTCCTTGAGGTGAAAAGGCGTGGGGCTCTTCAAAAGTGACCTGCCGGATGTTGTTGGGAACACCGTAAGCACGGAAGATGCGTTTGGCTTCATCGGTGGAACGGCGGGTCTGGGCGGGGTTGAATGCCGGATTGACGTCGAATACCCCGTTGAGGGTCATCAAAGCCCGGGGGGCGATCAGGGCGAGGACACCGGCTTCTTCGGTAAAATCCAAACCGCCGGGGAGGACTTCGCAGATGCAGTTGGGGCAGATGATGTAAGATTCAAAAGTTCCGACACTGACGACGGGAACTGCGGCGGTGATGCGTTCATCCATTGCCGCCAGCCACATGGTCTGATTGCCGCCGCCGGAAGCACCGCAGGCACCGATCTTGTCTTTGATGACGAAATCCAGCGACTGCAGCAGATCTACTCCGCGCATATTGTCCACGACCTGCAGCCCCATAAGCGTTTCACCGAATTGGAAAGGTGCGCCTCCCAGCAGACCGCCGTGGCTGACGTAGACCCCGTGTTCCGGGCATCTTTCTCCGGTGCCGAAGGCATCGACCGCGAGACAGACATAACCGGATTTGGCGAGCAGATGACCGCGTTCCTGCACGCGGGAGGCAAGGCGGCCGGATTCCCAGTGACCGTGCATATTGATCACGGCGGGGAAGGGGCCTTTACCGGCTGGGACGTAGAGGTTGCCGGTGACATAGACACCGGGACGGGACTGATAGCAGAGTTTCCAGATGGTGTATCCGTCATGTTCAAATTTGCCGGTGATCTGAATATCCAGCGGCACGGAGTGATCCACTCTCACGCCGAGGGCCTGCCAGATCTTTTCCCGCAAAGCGGCGGGATCCCACTCATTCAGATTGAATGGCAGCTGATGCATGAGCCGCCGTTTGGCAGCTTCATTTTTCAATTCACTTTCAACGAGGGAACCATTGAATCCGCCGTTGAATACGTCCGGGATGTCAAGCATTTTTTGCTCCTTTATTTTACTTTACCGGATTGATTTCGGTAACTTTACCGCCGGCTTGTTTTTTGAATTCTTCCATATCTCCGCAAGTAAGGATGCCGGGGATGATGAATCCCTGTCCATATCTTTTGGAACGGGCAGGTGAATAGCCCAATGAGACCGGAGGACGTTTGAGGTAGAGATCGGTTTTGGCATCCCGCAGAGCTGCGAACAGCGTTGCCGCGATTGTTCCGTCATCATATCCGCCGGCGGCGAGGACGGCTTTGGGGAAGCGTTTGAGCAGGTACTTTTCGACGAGGAAGAAATCTTCCACCCATTTGCCCTGCAGATTTTTGCCCAGCCACATCAGCGAACGGTTGAGGAAACGATCCCGGTAACTGGTGTCGATGCGCAGATCATTTTCACCTGCACCCCACAAGTCGATTATGGCGATACCGTAACCTTCATTGATCAGATTTTCAAGCATGACACTGTGTTGGATATGGAGTTTTTTATACGGAATGCCGAGGATGATGATCTCTTTATCCGCTTTGACAGGCGCGCGGAAAAGGATGGGGATCAGGCGGTCATCAGAAGCGCGCAGTCCGATGCGTTCCCAGTTGTAAACATTGGAAAAGTGCCGTACTTCTGAAATGGTAAGATTTTTCAAACGGAGGATTTTGGCAAGTTTCTCTTTGGAAAAGCGGGCATTTTTCTTCCAGAAAGCCTCTTTTTCAGCCACATAAGCGGGGAGAGATACCACCTCGTCCGGGCGTTTGCCTTTTTCAAATACCATCATCTCTTCACGGGAAAGAGTGAAAAATTCCGGAATATTTCTTACTGTTTCGCCGTCGCCGATTCCTTTGAGGTGCAAGTTGAACCAGCCGAGCATGGCACGCATAGCTTCCGGAGAAAAGGCGTGAGGCTCTTCCAAAGTGACCTGCCGGATGTTGCCGGGAACACCGTAAGCACGGAAAATGCGTTTGGCTTCATCGGTGGAACGGCGGGTCTGGGCGGGGGCGAATGCCGGATTTGGATCAAAAATTCCATTGATGGTCATCAGTGCGCGCGGCGCGATCAGGGCGAGGACACCGGCTTCTTCGGTAAAATCCAAACCGCCGGGGAGGACTTCACAGATGCAGTTGGGGCTGATGATGTAAGATTCAAAAGTTCCGACACTGACGACGG